>NZ_RZQT01000087.1:1674-24095 GCF_003998485.1 Mesorhizobium sp. M7A.F.Ca.CA.001.04.2.1 | reverse complement strand
CGTCCACATCGCCCGATTCCTCTAGAGCATGATGCCGAAAAGTGTGAAGCGGTTTTCGGACGACATCATGCTCTATCTCTTTGATTTAGAGTCGGATTCAGATTTCAGGTCGAACAGACCTGAGATCATCCGGCTCTAGCCCGCGAACTCAGGCGGCTCACGATCTTTCTCGCCCGATTGTGCTTAACGGACGGTTACGGGTGACCTGTTTGGCGGCGCCGAAACGAAAAAGGGCGGGAATGCTCCGGCCCTTTTGTCCGGTATCGATGAGCCGGTGTTTCCGGATCAGCCCTTGACCACCGACTTGCCGGCGTAGCTTGCCTGCTTGCCGAGCTCTTCCTCGATGCGGATCAGCTGATTGTACTTGGCCATGCGGTCCGAGCGCGAGAGCGAGCCGGTCTTGATCTGTCCGCAATTGGTGGCGACGGCGAGATCGGCAATGGTCGAATCCTCGGTTTCGCCCGAGCGGTGCGACATCACGGCGGTGTAGCCGGCCTTGTGCGCGGTCTCGACGGCGTCGAGCGTTTCCGTAAGCGAGCCGATCTGGTTGACCTTAACCAGGATCGAGTTGGCAACCCCCATGCGGATGCCGTCGCGCAGCCGCGCCGTGTTGGTGACGAACAAATCGTCGCCAACCAGCTGCGTCTTCTTGCCGATCAGGTCGGTCAGGTACTTCCAGCCTTCCCAATCGTCCTCGGCAAGACCGTCCTCGATCGAGATGATCGGATAGTCGGCGGCAAGCTTGGCCAGGTATTTGGCCTGGGCCTTGGGATCGCGCGTCTTTTTCTCGCCTTCATAGACGTAGTTGCCGTCCTTGAAGAACTCGGTCGCGGCGCAATCGAGGCCGAGCGCGATCTCGTCGCCCGGCTTGAAGCCGGCCTGCTCGATCGATTCCATGATGAAATCGAGCGCCACCGGAGCGCTTTTCAGGTTCGGGGCAAAGCCGCCCTCGTCGCCGACATTGGTGTTGTGGCCGGCATCCTTCAGTTTCTTGCGCAGCGTATGGAAGATTTCCGAACCCCAGCGGACACCTTCGCGCAGCGTCGGCGCGCCGATCGGCAGGATCATGAATTCCTGGAAATCGATCGGGTTGTCGGCATGCGCGCCGCCATTGATGATGTTCATCATCGGCACCGGCAGGAGATGCGCCTTGGTGCCTCCGACATAACGGTAGAGCGGCAGGCCGGCGGCATCAGCGGCCGCCTTGGCCACCGCCAGCGAAACGCCGAGAATGGCGTTGGCGCCAAGCCGGCTCTTGTTGGGCGTGCCGTCGAGCTCGATCATGGTCTGGTCGATATGAATCTGGTTTTCGGCTTCCATGCCGCCGATGGCCTCGAACAGCTCGCCGTTCACCGCCTCGACGGCTTTGAGCACGCCTTTGCCGAGATAGCGGGCGCCGCCGTCGCGCAGTTCGACGGCCTCGTGGGCACCGGTCGAAGCACCCGACGGCACCGCCGCGCGGCCCATCGAGCCGTCTTCGAGAATGACATCGACCTCGACGGTCGGATTTCCACGGCTGTCCAGGATTTCACGCCCGACAATGTCGACGATGGCGGTCATTTGCGATGTCCTCGATTGATCTGAAGAATGCCGCACGTCTTAGCCAAAGTGCTGCAAAAGGCAATCGGCCCGCTGGCAATTATTGCCGCGGCATCGGCCTCCGAACGATTCACGAAGCGCAAATCGCCGTCATCATAAGTCATGTACGGTCGGCTGACTTCCGGTTAAGGTGCAGCGCGCGGGGCGAAACAGGAGGAGTTTCGCCATGTCTCAGTTGAGCGGTATCGTGAGTCTGTTTCTAATCGCGGCGGCATTCCTGACGTCATGCGACAATCAGCAGTCGCCGCCGAAGGCGATGGCCCCCTTACACGTCAGCGAATAAGCCGGAATCCAAAGCGGCCCCGTCTCTCTCGACGGGGCCGCTTTGTCGTTGTTGTTAATGCCAGTAAGGCGTTACCTTGTAATAATTGTAGGATTCGTCGCGCGCCGCCTCGCCATCGGCACCGGTCAGTTCGTTGATCGAATAGGCCGGTGCCGCCATGAGTTGTTCCTTGGAAAACGGCACGACATAACCGCCCTTGTCCTCATCATAGTCGAGGCTTGCCCAGGGAATGGCGTGATATTTCTCGCCGATGCCAAGGAAGCCGCCAAAACCGATGACCGCGAACATGATCCCGTTCGTCATCTTGTCGAGCATCACATCCTCTATACTGCCGATGCTTGTGCCTTCGGTGTTGTAGACCGATGTGCCGATGACCCGCGAAGCGGCGATGGCTTGGGTGTGGCCAGTCTGGGTTGCCATGATTGTGCTCCTCATTGTGGTTTCGAACCATAATTGGACAATGAGGGGCGCGGGCGAAGGTTCCCGACTTTTTCGGCGTCGACCGATCACTCCGCGAGGATGAAGGTAACCTTCATGTTGACGCGATAAGCAACAATCTTGCCGTCCTGGACGACGATCTTCTGGTCCTGGATCCAGGCGCCTCGACGTTCTTCAGCGTTTTGGATGCGCGCGCAATTCCCTGTTCGATGGCGTCCTGAAAGCTCTTCTTCGACGACGATGTGATTTCGGTGACGCGGGCGACAGACATGGCTTCCTCCTGCCAAAACGCTCATTTGCCGGTCGAGCGTACAGGCGGCTTGCGCCGTCCACAAGCATCGGTGGTCGACAGAGGATATCTCCGGCCTAGAGACCCTTGGCGATGCGGTCGAATGCCATCAGCCGCTCGAGTAAAGCGGGCATGTCCTTCAACGGCAGCATGTTGGGGCCGTCGGAAGAGGTCGAGTTGTCAGGATCCTGATGGGTCTCGATGAAGACGCCGGCAACGCCGACAGCGACGGCCGCGCGCGCCAGCGTCTCGACAAAACGACGTTCACCGCCCGAGGAACCGCCCTGCCCGCCCGGCTGCTGCACCGAATGGGTCGCATCGAAGATCACCGGCGCGCCGATCTCTGCCATGACAGGCAAAGCGCGCATGTCGGAGACCAGCGTGTTGTAGCCGAAAGAAGCACCGCGCTCGGTGGTCAGCACATTGGCATTGCCGGATCCGGTGATCTTGGCGACGACGTTCGTCATGTCCCAGGGGGCAAGGAACTGTCCCTTCTTCACGTTGATGACCTTGCCGGTTTTCGCCGCGGCGACCAGCATGTCGGTCTGGCGCGACAGGAAAGCCGGAATCTGCAGGACATCGACATGCGGCGCCACGATGGCGCACTGCTCCTCGGTGTGGACATCGGTCAGCACCGGGAGCGAAAATTCCTTGCGCAGTTCGTCGAAGACGGGAAGTGCCGCGTCCATGCCGGCGCCGCGCGTCGCCGACAGCGAGGTGCGGTTGGCCTTGTCGTAGCTGGTCTTGTAGACGAGGCCTATTCCGAGCCTGCCGGTCAGTTCCTTCAGCGCGCCGGCCATGTCGAAAGCGTGCTGACGCGACTCGAACTGGCACGGGCCGGCGATCAGCGACAGAGCCGCCTTGTTGTCGAAGACGACATTGCCGACAATTACCGCTGAATTGGGCGCGACGGGCTTGTTCATTTGGTCTCCCGGAAGATGAAAGCCGCGCCCTGTCCGGGTGCAGGCTGCACGACAATATCATTGCCCGCTATATCGTGTTGGATGGAATTGGCCGCAAGCAGCCTCGATGTCACATCGGCGTTCCGAACCGAAAAGACCACCGCTGCGAAGCGTAGATCTGTCGGCGCGCCGGCCGGCAGGCCAAAGCGCGCGGTGAAAGCCGCGCGGTCAAGCACGCTCAAATCTGCATTCGGCAGGGAAAACATGCCGCCCTGCCTTTCGGCGGCCGGATTGTCCACCGTGACAGAAATCAACTCATGCTGCTTTCCAGGCGCATCGCTGACCGCCAAGATCTCGACAATTCCGGTCGCGCCGTTGGCGTGGGCCTGCAAAGCCGCGCGGTCGACATCAGGCGCGTTGACCCGCTCGCAGGCAAACAGGAAGGCGTCCGTGGCTTCGGCTCCGGCCGCGAAAGCGAGCTTGAACGATGCGATGTCGCTCTTGCCGGCTGGGTCGGTGAAAGCGCGCGAAAAACCCAGCATGTCTCCCGCCGAGATGCCGGCATCGACATAGCGTGCATGGTCGGCATCGGCATTGCCCGTACCTAGAACAATGGCGGAAAACCCCTCGTCGCCGTTGCTGTCGCGATAGGCGCGATCACGCGTGACGAAGACATTGCCGTCCGCGATAGCCTTTGCCGCCACCTGCTCGTCGCCGACCGCCAGCGGTTCGAGATACGTGCCGTCGGCCAGGAAAACACAGCAGTTTTCCGTTCCGAAGGGATGGATGCCGGTCGGGGCCACGACGAAGCCAAGCGCGGCGAGCCGGGCTCGCGCCACCTCAAGGCTCTGCGTTGGCAGCACCAGGTGATCGAGCGGATGAGTGCCAGTGATGGTTCGGGTCATGCAGCCGCGATGTGCATCATTCCGCAAATCGGTTCAAGACTTGATCGCAATCCCGGCCATTTCGCCCCCGCCAGTTCACCGGACGTCGAAAAAGGCACCAGTTGGGACAAAGCCTCGATCAGCTTCCAGCAACGACATCGGCGGAATAGCGCAGTTCGCGCATCGGTTTGACCTTGCTGGTGGTCTGCGCATAGAGCGGGTGCGCCTTGTAGGCGGCCAGCGCGGCGTCATCGGCGAATTCCGCATAGACGACCACGTCGACCTCGTCCGACAGCGGATCCACCTTGGTGTTGAGCGTGACCTCGAACAGGCTGGAATGAGGAATGTTGCCGAGCGCCAGCAAGCCGGTGCGCACAGCCTCGACATCCTCTTTTCGCCGTGCGCTGAAGAAAACGATATGCCGGATCAACCCCGCCTCCTCGATCAAAATGCTGGGGTCTTTTGTGACGGCAGGACGTTGGCGTCAATCGACTAGGATGTCGCGGCTGCCGCCACTGGAGTTAAGCTCTGCCGGTAACATATCGCACAACATGGCTAAGCTCTCTCACTGTTGTGTCGAGATAGCGGCCCTGATTGTACATGCCATCCCAGATCAGGAAAAACGCGATGGCGGCAATGGCGATTACATAACGCATGGCTAGATCTATCGCACGAGCAATTCTGCGACCATAGGCGTTTTTTGCGCGCTCGGCCTTTGCTGTGCAAAAAAGCGGATTCTCGCTGGCGCAAGCATTCCGCGTGGCACAGCCCCGCTTGCGGCCTGCCTCTTGAAGTTTCGCCGCATGACGTGGAAGATCGCCGCAGGGATTCACTGGGAAGCGCTAAAGCTCTGGTAAAAGAGCGCGTGTTTCATTCGAGCCCGCCCGTCACTGAGCCGGTCAGCGCCCGGGACCGGCAACGGCGTTCGAAGCTGGCGAATGATCCAAGAGAACCGTGGCTCGGCAATCTGCCCCGACACCGCGGAAATCCAGGGGGCACGAGATGGCACAAAAGGAACTATTTGGCGCAGCATTGAGCGACGCGGTCAGGCTCGATGAGTTCAATTTCGCCGAGATCGTCAAAGGTCTGCCGGCGAAAGCGCGCATGGTGCTGTCGGCGGCGATGAACCTGCCGCGCGGTTCGCTCAAGGTGAGGCTGCCGGACGGCCGCGCCGTCCTCGTCGGCGGCAAGGGACCTGGCCCAGATGCCGAACTGGTGCTGAAGAATTGGCGCTTGCCCGGCCGCGCCTTTTCCGGCGGCACGATCGGCGTAGCCGAATCCTACATGGACGGCGATTGGGAAAGCCCTGATGTGACCAGCTTCCTGGAGCTATTCGTGGTCAATTCGGTCATTGGCGAGCGTATCGCGGGCGGCACCAGTTGGCTGATCAACACCGTCCAGCGCATCCGCCACTGGTTCAACCAGAACACCCGCACCGGTTCGAAGCGCAATATCTCGGCGCATTACGACCTCGGCAACGCCTTTTACAAGCAATGGCTCGATCCGAGCATGACCTATTCCTCGGCGCTCTACACGACCGGCGCCAACGACCTGGAAAGCGCCCAGGCCGCCAAATATCGCGCGCTGGCGAAAGACACAGGGATCGGCCCGAAGGACCATGTGCTGGAAATCGGCTGTGGCTGGGGTGGCTTCGCCGAATTCGCCGCGCGCGAGATCGGCTGCCGCGTCACCGGGTTGACGATCAGCCGCGAGCAGCACGATTTTGCAACGGCTCGCATCGCCAAGGCTGGCCTTGCCGACAAGGTCGACATCAAGCTGCAGGACTATCGCGACGAAACCGGCACCTATGACCGCATCGCCTCGATCGAGATGTTCGAGGCGGTCGGCGAGAAATACTGGCCGGTGTTTTTCGGCAAGATGAAGGCTTGCCTGAGACCCGGCGGCACCGCCGGCCTGCAGATCATCACCATCAACGAAGCCGCCTACGACACATATCGCGCAAGGCCGGATTTCATCCAGCGCTATGTTTTCCCGGGTGGCATGCTGCCGACACCGTCGATCCTGAAGACACTGGGCAAGGATCATGGCCTTGCCCATCTGCGCGAGCGCGTGTTTCCGGATGACTATGCGCGCACGCTTGCCGAATGGCGCCACCGGTTCTGGGCGTCATGGGAGAAGATCGTCCCGCTCGGCTTCGACGACCGCTTCAAGAAGCTCTGGGAGTTCTACCTGCACTATTGCGAGGCCGGATTCCGCGCCAGCTACATCGACGTGCGCCAGGTGGTCTACAAGGCGTAAGTCGACGCGTTCTTCGATTTCATTGCCGCCGACCAGGCGATATCGAGGATGATCTCGATATCGCCGCCCGGTCGCCGTCAAAAAGTCCGATCGCAAAGCAGGATGCCGCGCAGGACGGACGAATCGGAAATCACTTGATGCGCAAACGGACGATCTTCTTCGGCATCATCGTTGTCGCCGCGGCGGGCATCTGGCTCAACAACACCTCGCTGTTGTCGAGCCGCCCCGCCGGCAAGCCGGAAGTGCTTGCCCATCGCGGCCTTGCCCAGGACTACGCACGGGAAGGCATGACGGGTGAGACGTGCACGGCCAGTCGCATGTTGCCGCCGCGCCATGCCTACCTCGAAAACACGATCCCCTCGATGGAAGCCGCCTTCGCGCTGGGCGCTGACGCGCTCGAACTGGATGTTCACCCGACGACAGACGGCAATTTCGCCGTCTTCCACGACTGGACGCTGGATTGCCGCACGGAAGGCAAGGGAGAAACACGCAACCATTCCATGGCCGAGTTGAAGACCCTCGATGTCGGCTATGGCTATACGGCGGATAGCGGCAAGACCTTTCCGTTTCGCGGCAAGGGTATCGGCATGATGCCGTCGCTGGATGAGGTTCTGGCGCACTTCCCGGCCCGCCGCTTCAACATCAACGTCAAGAGCAACGATCCGGGCGAAGGCGAAAAGCTGGCCGCACGGCTTGCCATGCTATCGCCGAACGAGCGCTTCTATCTCTCGGTCTATGGCGGCGACAAGCCGATTGCCGCAGTCAAGGCAGCACTGCCGGACATGCATACGCTGAGCCGCGCGTCGCTGACGCAATGCATTCTGCGCTATGCCGCGCTTGGCTGGAGCGGCTATGTTCCAGATGCCTGCAGAAAAGGTACCTTGCTCATTCCCGTCAACATCGCGAAATGGATGTGGGGTTGGCCGAACCGGTTTCTCGATCGCATGCAAGGCGTCGAAAGCCGCGTCTATCTGCTCGGCCCGTACACCGGCGGCGACTTTTCGCAAGGGCTGGACGATCCCGAACTGATCAAGCAGCTGCCGAACGGTTATTCCGGCGGCATTTCCACCGATGCGCTGGATCTCGTCATGCCTGACATCAAGGAACGTTTCACCCAGCCGGCTCAATCCACGCCATAAGGCCGGGACTCGAGCCGACCCGAACCACCTTCAAAGCAGGATGCGGTATTTCGCGAAACCTGCCTCGCCCTCGCCTGCCGGCTCGATCTTCAGCGATTTCAGCTGCGCAATGAAATCCTTGGCCTTGGCGCCGGTTTCGAACACGGCGCTGGTTCCAGGCAGCGGCGCGAACGACCAGTTGTCGTCCGCGGAGGGGTTGATTGTACCTTCGCTGACGATGTAGCGGACGATGACGTCGCGATTGGTGTCCGGCGCTTCGTAAATGATCTTCGAGGCGTTGATGTCGGGGAAATTGCCGCCGCCGCCGGCGCGGTAGTTGTTGGTCGCGACGACGAATTTCTGTTTGGGGTCAATTGGTTTTCCATCGAAACTCAGGTCGACGATGCGATTGACGCCGGCGTTAGCCAGCCCGCCCTTGGCATCGTATTTCGGCGGCTGCGACAGGTCTATTTTATAGGTGACGCCGTCGATGACGTCGAAATTGTAGGATGGGAAGTCGGTGTTGATGAGGGCCTGGTCGGCCTTCCCCGGCTCGATCCGGTTGAAGATCCCGGCCGACATTTCCAGCCATTCCTTGACCTGCGCACCGGTGATTTCGACCGCACGCACGGTGTTGGGATAGAGATAGAGGTCGGCGACGTTCTTGATGGCGATATCGCCGGCGGGCACGTCGGTATAGTAGTCGGCGCCGTTGCGCCCGCCGGCCTTGAACGGAGCGGCCGCCGACAGCAGCGGCACATCCTTCCATTGCGTGTTCTTCAGAATATCCCTGAGGTACCAGGTCTGCGCCTGGCTGACGACCTGCACCGACGGATCGTCGGCGACCAGCGCGAAATAGGAATAGAGCGGCGCGGAGGTCTTGCCAACGGGGCGGCGCACATAGGCCAGTGTTGCCTGGTGGTCCTGCTCAAGGGCCGCGATGATCCGCTTGTCGTCCGGGACAGTCGGTTTGTTCTTGTTGTCGACGCGTTCGAAGATCGGCCGCGCCTCGGAGGTGGCGGAAACGACCTTCCATTCCGACCCATCGCGTTCCAGCATCAGGTCGATCAGCCCCATATGCGAGCCCCAGAAACCGCCCATGACGGCGGGTTTGCCCTGCAGCGTGCCCTTTTGCGTGTCGACACCATCGAGCGACTGGAAATCCTTCTTGCCGGGGAACACCAGATGCTGGTGCCCGGTGAACACCGCGTCGATGCCGTCGACGCCGGCGACGAAGAACGAGGCGTTCTCCATCATGTCGCCCTGCTTCACGTCGATGCCGGAATGCGACAGCGCAATGACGATGTCGGCGCCCGCCTCCTTCATCTGCGGCACCCAGGCCTTGGCCGCCTCGACGATGTCGCGCGTCTTGACGTTGCCTTCGAGGTTCTTGAGATCCCAGACCATGATCTGCGGCGGCACGAAGCCGATGATGCCGATCCTGATCGGCTGCTCGGCGCCCGAACCGTCCTTGATCTTCTTGTCGAGGATGACATAGGGCTTGAGATAGAGCTTGTCGTCGCGCGGGTTCGCGGCAAGCTCGGTGCCGCGGATCAGGTTGGCGCAGACGAAGGGAAAATTGGCGCCGGCCAGCACCTTGTCCAGGAACGACAGGCCATAGTTGAACTCGTGGTTGCCCAGCGTCGAGCACTCGTAGCCGAGCAGGTTCATACCCTTCATGATCGGATGCAGGTCGCCGTCCTTCAGGCCCTTCTCATAGGCGATGTAGTCGCCCATCGGATTGCCCTGCAGCAGGTCGCCATTGTCGATCAGCATCGAATTCACCGCTTCCTTGCGCACGGCGTCGATCAGGGAGGCCGTGCGCGACAAGCCCAGCGTGTCGTTCGCTTTGTCGGCGTAATAATCGTAAGGCAGCACGTTCACATGGATGTCGGTGGTCTCCATGATCCGGAGATGCGCCTGGTTGGCCTGTGCGCGAGCGGAGAAGGGATGAAGCACGATCAGCGCCCCTGTAGCTGCGGTGCCAGCGAGGAAATCGCGGCGGGAGACGGGATGGAGCAGTTGCGACATGTTTTCTCCTCATCGACAACGTGACACGCCCTGCCCCGAAGCGAACTTCGCGCCGAAATCGGCTCAAGTCCATTCAAGAAGTTGCGTGCATCGGAAGGTCAGTCGACCAGCAACAGATGACGTGCGGATGAACGGTGCCGGTGAAGAAATCAGCCCTTGTCGTCGTCGCCCTGGGTGATCAGCCGCGCGCTGCGTTGCCCCGTCGCGTAGATCCATAGCCAGCTCAGCGAAACAGCAAGCCGGTTGCGAAAGCCGATCAGGAAATAGATGTGGGCCACTCCCCACAGCCACCAGGCGAGCCAGCCGGTGAGCTTGATCCAGCCGAAATCGATGGCGGCGGCGCGTTTGCCGATCGTCGCCAGATCGCCGGCATGCCTGTAGTGGAAAGGACGCGCGGTCGTGTCGCCGCCGAGCCTGGCCTTGATGGTAGCCGCAACATGTCGGCCCTCCTGCTTGGCGGAAGGCGCCACGCCGGGAACCGGCCGCCCGTCTGGCCGCAGCACATGAGCGGCGTCGCCGATGACGAAGATCTCCGGGCTGCCACGCACACTTAGATCGGGCTCGACCAGCACCCTGCCCGCGCGGTCCGCCTTCGCTCCCAGCCATTCAGCGGCTGGCGAAGCGGCAACGCCGGCTGCCCACAGGATCGTTCGGGCGGCCAGTTGCTTATCGCCAAACACGACACCTTCTGCGTCGCAGCGCGTGACGGCCCGGCCGAGCTCGACCGTCACGCCGAGCCGCTCGAGCGCTTTGCTGGCATAGTCGGAAAGTTTCGGTGCGAAATTGGCCAGAATGCGGTCGCCGGCCTCGATCAGCACCACGCGCGTCTGCCGCGTGTCGATGTTGCGGAACTCGCCGCGCAGCGTGTCATGCGCCAGCTCGACGATGGTGCCGGCAAGCTCGACGCCGGTCGGCCCGCCACCGACGATCGCAATGGTCAGCAGCGCCTGGCGCTTGGCGGGATCAGCCTCCCGCTCGGCCTGTTCGAAGCCCAGGAGAATTCGCCGCCGAATGGTGGTGGCGTCCTCCAGCGTCTTCAGGCCAGGCGCGAACGGCTCCCATTCGTCATGGCCGAAATAGGCGTGGCGGGCACCGGTGGCGAGCAGCAGCGTGTCGTAGGCGACCGCGCTGCCGTCATCGAGCAGCACGCGCTTGCCGGCGCGATCGACACCGGTGACATTGGCGAGCAGCGTCGTCACATCCTTGCGGTTGCGCAGGAGGTGGCGGATCGGCCAGGCAACCTCGGAGGTGGCCAGCGCCGTCGTCGCCACCTGGTAGAGCAGCGGCTGGAAGAGGTGATGGTTGCGCTTGTCGATCATGGTGATGCGCACGGGAGCGCCGGCAAGCGCACGGGTGAACTCGAGGCCGCCGAACCCCGCGCCGACAACGACGACATGATGCCTGGCTTCGTTCATTCCGTTCACCTTGATAGCAAGATTGCCTGTCCTGCATGTAGGTATTTTTGTGCAATGCAACAACAGATGGCCAGTGCCCGAGACTCGTCGTTGCATGTCGTGAATGCACATGTTGTATCGTATCGCGAGGTATAGCGTCATCGAACACGCGATGAGGTGAGGCATGGCCAACGATCGTGACGACGATGCTCCGGCGCAGTATTCTTCGCCGCCCTGTTTCATGCACGAACTCGATCCGGAATTCCGTGCGCCTTCGAGCGACTGGACCGATGTGAGACGCTGGCGCAAGGCTGAGCGCGAACGCCTGATCGCCGCGCGTCTTGCTGTTTCGGCCGACGCGCGAACGGTAATGTCGCAACGCATCGCCGATGGCCTCGACGCGGTAATCGGCGAGATCGCCGGCCGCATGGTCAGTCTCTACTGGCCGTTTCGCGGCGAGCCGGATTTGCGGCCTTGGATGGCGTCCATAAACGAACGCGGCGGCCGCACCGCCCTGCCCATCGTCATCGAGAAGGGGCAGCCGCTGATCTTCCGCGCCTACAAAGCAGGCGACCGGCTGGAGAAAGGTGTCTGGAACATCCCGATCCCGGCCGAGGGCGATCCGGTGCTGCCGGACATCGTTATCTCGCCGATCGTCGGCATCGATCCCCTGAACTACCGCCTGGGTTATGGCGGCGGTTTCTTCGACCGTACGCTGGCAGCGATGCCGTTCAAGCCACTGGTCATCGGCGTCGGCTACGAGCTGCAGCGCATCGCGACCATCTACCCGCAGCCGCACGACATTCCGATGGATCGGGTGGTAACGGAGGCCTAGGCCATTTCCGGCTTCATGCCCATGGCGGTCCTGTCGACGATTTCGCGTAGCGCAAAGGACGAATTGATCTTGGTCACATGCGGCATCGCCGACAGCCATTCCTTGTGGATGCGCTCATAGTCGACGAGATCCTTCGCCGCGATCCGCAGGATGTAGTCGTATTCGCCCGACATCAGGTGACAGGACAGCACGTTCGGGCAGCGCTTGATCGCCGCCTCGAAATCCGACAGCGTCTTCTCGAACTGCCCCGACAGCGATATGTGCACGATCGCCGTCATCTGGTGGCCAAGTGCCACATTGGAAAGCCGGGCGTGGTAGCCGCGAATGGTTCCGGATTTCTCCAGATTGTCGAGCCGGCGCGAACAGGCCGACTGCGACAGGCCGACCTTCTCGGCCAGCGCCGCATTGGGTATCCTGCCATCCTTCTGCAAAGCCTCGAGAATGGCGATATCGATCCTGTCGAGCGGCATTATTCGTGAATCCTGCGAATATCTTGCTGTTTCGCGCAACAATTATCGAAACCGGCCGGTGGGCGCAAGCGCATTCGCAAACACCTGCGCAACGATTCGTGGTTCACTCCAGCCATACAGGGAACGAGCCCAAAAGGGCCGGATCAGGAGAAGAAAATGCGCGTCGGCTGCCCCAAGGAAATCAAGAACCACGAATACCGCGTCGGCCTCACCCCCGGCTCGGTCCGCGAATATGTCGCCCATGGCCACGAAGTGCTGGTCGAGACCGGGGCCGGTGCCGGCATCGGCGCCGATGACAACGCCTATCGCGCCGCCGGCGCCACGATTGCCAAGACGGCCGCCGAGGTGTTCGCCAGGTCGGACATGATCGTCAAGGTCAAGGAGCCGCAGCCCAGCGAATGGGCGCAGCTTCGCGAAGGCCAGATCCTGTATACCTACCTCCACCTTGCTCCGGATCCGGAGCAGACCAAGGGCCTGCTTGCGTCCGGCGTAACGGCAATCGCCTACGAGACCGTGACCGACGACCGTGGCGGCCTGCCGCTGCTGGCGCCGATGTCGGAAGTTGCCGGACGCCTGTCGATCCAGGCCGGCGCCACGGCGCTGCAGAAGGCCAATGGCGGCCGCGGCGTGCTGCTGGGCGGCGTGCCCGGCGTGCTGCCCGGCAAAGTCACCGTTCTCGGCGGTGGCGTCGTCGGCCTGCACGCGGCCAGGATGGCGGCGGGCCTTGGCGCCGACGTCACCATCATCGACCGCTCGATCCCGCGCCTGCGCCAGCTCGACGATCTCTTTGCCGGCCGCGTCCACACTCGTTACTCGACTGTCGAGGCGCTGGAAGAAGAGTGTTTTTCAGCCGACATCGTCGTCGGCGCGGTGCTGATCCCGGGTGCCGCGGCGCCAAAACTGGTTTCGCGCGAAATGCTGTCGGGCATGAAGAAAGGCTCGGTGCTAGTCGATGTCGCCATCGACCAGGGCGGCTGCTTCGAGACCTCGCACGCCACCATCCATGCCGAGCCGACCTATGAGGTCGACGGCGTCATCCACTATTGCGTCGCCAACATGCCGGGTGCCGTGCCCGTCACGTCGGCCCACGCGCTCAACAACGCGACGCTTCACTACGGCCTGCAGCTCGCCGACAAGGGCCTCAAGGCGCTGGTCGACGATCATCACCTGCGCAACGGCCTCAATGTCCACAAGGGCAAGATCACCAACCGCGCAGTTGCCGAGGCGCTCGGCTACGAACTGGTCGAGCCGAAAGCGGTACTCGCCGCCTGATTTTCGCGAAAACAGCTCCTTTCAATCCAGCCCGCCGGTTCCATGCCGGCGGGTTTTTTCTTGCGAGCCTGTTTTTCAGGCAAAGCATGGCGTCGAAAGATGTGACGCAACGGCACTTTGCTCATCATTGTTGCATATTTGTCATTCCCGTGCCGGCCGGTTCCCTGCTAGAGACATTCTGGGTTTACTCATGGGGTACGGGCATATGTTCATTCGCACATCCGCGAAATCTTTTCTTCTTGGTGCTGTTTCTGCTGTGGCTTTGATATCTGCTGCTCACGCAGCAGACGTCGTGCAGCCGGTAGAAGAAGCTGCCGGCTTTAACTGGAGCGGTCTATACGTTGGTTTTGGCGTCGGCGCCGGTGCCAACGTACACAAGCTCAGCAGCGATTTTATTCCAGTCTCGCTGAACGGCATTGGTGGCGAAGGCGTCTACGGTGAGCTGACGGTTGGCTATGACTATATGGTCGCGCCGCGGTTCCTCATCGGAGGTCTGCTGGACGCTCACGTCGGCAACATCGGGACCACGCTGGACATTACGGGATTCGACGCTTCGATCAAGGAAACCTACGGTTTCGACGCTGGCCTGCGTCTCGGCTACCTCTTGACGCCAAACACTCTGGGATACGTGCTGGGTGGCTATTCCTGGCAGAAGTACAAGCTCGATACGAACGCTGGCTTCGACTTTGATTGGGATCAGAGCGGGTATTTTGTCGGAGGTGGCATCGAAACGGCCATCAACAGCAATTGGACGATCAAGACTGAGTATCGCTATACGGGCTTCGGGACCAAGGACGATCTTCTTTCCGAGGCTGGCATCGTCGGGGTTCCGGACGGTCTCCTGAATCTTGACACCTCGCGCCATACTTTCCAGATCGCAGCCAATTACCGTTTCGGTGCCCAGAACGGCGGCAGTGCTGCCTTCGAGACGCCAGCCTACAACTGGACCGGCTTCTATATCGGCGGCGCTGGTGGTGCCGGTGCGTCCGTGCACCAGATCAACGTTCCGCCGCTCGGCGACCTGGAATTCAATGGTCTCGGTGGCGAAGGTGCCTTTGGTGAACTGAACGTCGGCTATGATCATGACTTCGGCAGCTGGGTCGCAGGCGTCATGGTCGATGCACGCTACTCCGGCATGACTTCCAAGCTGGATCTCGGCGGCGGATCGATCAACGTCGATACCGACTATGGGTTCGATGTGTTGGGCCGCGTTGGCATGAAGATGAACGAATCGACCCTTGCCTATGCGCTTGCCGGCTACAGCTGGCAGCATTTCGACCTGAACGCTTCCGACCCGATCGGCGACATCCTCGACTGGGGCTCCAGCGGCTTCTCGGTCGGTGGCGGACTGGAAACGGCTCTGTCCAGCAATGTCACCGTTGGCCTCGAATATCGCTATTCGCAGTTCGCCAAGAAGGACTTTTCTTCGGAATTCGGCGCACCTGACGACACCCTTACCTCGACTTCCTCTTTCCACACCGTGCGCCTCGGCGCGAAGTACAAGTTCAACTAAAAGGCCCTCCAGCCAAACAGTTGCAGCCCGTCGGCCATGCCGGCGGGCTTTTTTCTTGCGTGGAATACGTCTGCTCCAAACGCAGGCAACAAAAAAGCGGAGCCAAAGCCCCGCTTCCTCGATGTCGAGATTTGCCGCCGGTTCATCCGCGGTCGGCAAATCGATCGACAATGGCTTTCTATCGCGACTATGCGACGGGAGTACGACAGCTGTTTCCAGCGGCTAATCTCAGCCTCAAGCGCGCTCGATGCGGCACTGGTAGCAATTGTTGCGCGCCGAGCGGACATGGACGTAGGCGATCTCGTCGCGTTCCAACAAGGTCTTGGCCCGCCCGGTGATGTCTCCGGTCGGGACCACGCCGCCGCTGCCATAGACGATACGGTCATCCCTGCCATAGCCGCGCACGATGTAGTCGGGGCTTTCGAGAATCTCGGGCAGCGCCTCGCCCTCGGCAGCGCGGTCGCATGCCTCGGCATGCAGGAAGATCGGCCCGGTTTCGGCATAGGGCTGAAGCTGCGGGAATGGCCTGTATGCCAGAACAAGATAGGCATCGCCGGCTCCTATGTTCTTCAAACAATGCCGGCAAGGCATGCCGTCACCATCTGAGACCTTTCGCTCGGGCGTTTGGCCATAAGCATCGACGCCACCACGCTGCAGCGTCCTGACAGCTTCGGTCGGCAAAGCTTTGAACTGGATGGTCATGGAAAAATCTCCGGTGTCGTGATTGGAAATTATGTCCTTGAACCCTCGCCGCCCACCCGATTCCTGCCAAATGTCGAAAAGCCGATCGCCCCTCGGCGATCGGCTCTCATCAGGTTCCTGTCAAAGGCGCCGGCTAATTAAATTTCGGAGCTGCGACTCAACGGATGAAATCGTCGAAGCGGCGCAGCGTCACCCGGCGATTCTGCCAGTTTTCGTTCTGCGTCTGCACCAGCAAAAACTCCTCACCGTAACCAACCGTTTCCAGTGCATGGTCGGGCACCCTAAATTCGCGCGCCAATGTGCGCTTGAGCGAAGCGGCGCGTTGTTCGGACAGGGCCTGGTTCGACTGGAAGGAGCCGACGGCGTCGGTATGGCCCTCGATCAGCACGCGGGCGCCGGGATCGCGGCGCAGGATTCGCCGCAGCGCGTCGGCAATAGTCTCGATCTTGTCGTATTGCGAGTTGGCAATAGCCGCCGAACCGAAGGCGAAGTTGATCGACTGGATATCGATCGAGCGGGCCATGCGGCGCAAATCCGGGCGCCGCTTGAATTCCCGGATGGTGACGCGCTCGTTCGGCCGCAATTTGACACGCGGTGCCGCCTCGAGCTTCCGCTCGATCGTCGCGGCCGAAGGCGTTGTCGCCTGGGCTGCGGCCAGGCTTGGCATGGCAATCGCCGCGATCAGCGCGGCGGCAAGTGTACGGCGGGTCAGCATGTCTTCGTCTCCTTCGGCCTTGGCCGCATTGATGGTGCGGGCAACATGCCAAAAGCAGCCTGAAGGGCCGATGAACGACAGGTTCAGATTCGAGCTGGTGTCAGCTTCCGGCTAGGGCCGCATGACGCTGGCCGCGCGCTCGGCGAAAGGCAGCGGATGCACGATTTCCTTCTTTTGCGCCACCGGTGCAAAGCCGAGCTTCTGGTAGAGCGGCAGAGCCGCCGGATGATCGAGCGTGCAGGTCTGCACCGTCACCCGCTTCGGCCCATGCGACCAGGCGGCAGCGATCGCGGAGCCCAGGAACCAGCGGCCGATGCCTTGTCCCGTCGCATGTTCCATCATGCCGAAATAGGCGAGCTCGACTTCTTCCGGCAGATGCGGCTTGAGATCGAAGAAGCCGGCGGGTGCGCCGTCGAGATAAAGGACCCTGATGTCGCGATCCTCGCGATGAATGCCGGCGGCAAGCTCGTCGTCATCCAGCCTCAGCACATTGACCCAGTGCCATTTGCGCCCCACCCGGTCCATCAGATAGCGGTAGAAATGCAGCGGAATGTCCTTGGTCTTCAGCAGCGCGATCTGACGGTTGTAGGGCACCGGCGGCGAATAGGCCGGCGGCACATGCATCTCGAGAAACGTCACCGTGACGTCAATATCTTCCAGCGCGCCGTTTTCCATCGTCTTCATTCCTTGCCGATCACAACGGGGCCGGTCACGACAGGCGTGTCGGAAAGCCCGCCCCACTCCGTCCAGGAGCCGTCGTAAAGCCTGTTGTTGGTATGGCCAAGCGTTTCCAGCGCCAGCGTCACCACCGCTGCGGTAATGCCGGAGCCGCATGAGGTGACGACAGGTTTCGACAGATCGATGCCGGCCTCCTCGATCGCCTTGCGCAGGCGGTCCTTCGACAGCAGCTCGCCATTTTCCGACAGCGCCGAATAGGGCAGATTGCGCGCGCCAGGCATATGGCCGGAGCGGATACCCGCGCGCGGCTCAGGTTCAGTGCCGGTGAAGCGGCCCGGTCCCCGGGCGTCGGCGATCTGGCTTGCCCTGGTGTCGACGATCCGGCGCATGTCGGCGAGGCTGGCGACGCGCCCGGAGTCGAAATCGGCATGAAACACGCTTGGCGCGATCTTCGTCGGCTCAGCCGTCACCGGTCTGCCGGCGGCTTTCCAGCCATCGAAGCCGCCATCCAGAATATAGGTCTGGAAGACGCCCATCACCCTGAACATCCACCACGCCCGGGGCGCCGAGAAGAAACCCGGACCATCGTAGACGACGATGGTGTCATCGGCCGAAACGCCCATGGCGCCGACATACTGGGCAAAATGCTGCGGTGACGGCAGCGTATGCGGCAAGGGCGAATCCGGATCCGAAACCGCATCCTGATCCAGAAATCGTGCGCCCGGTATGTGGGCCAAATCATACTCGCCGCGCGCATCGCGCTTCTGCGCCGGGAGATACCAGGATGCGTCGATGATCGTCAGGCCCGGCTCGCCGAGACGTTGCTGCAGCCAGTCTGCGTCGACGGTGAAGGGGCTGTCCTCGGCCATTTTGTGCTCCTGCTCGCCTTTTGGCGATCACTGTCTGTTCAGTTTGCCGGCATCGGCCCAAAGCG
This sequence comes from Mesorhizobium sp. M7A.F.Ca.CA.001.04.2.1, assembly GCF_003998485.1. Classification (NCBI taxonomy): domain Bacteria; kingdom Pseudomonadati; phylum Pseudomonadota; class Alphaproteobacteria; order Hyphomicrobiales; family Phyllobacteriaceae; genus Mesorhizobium; species Mesorhizobium sp. M7A.F.Ca.CA.001.04.2.1. The sequence goes on along the minus strand of NZ_RZQT01000087.1, from coordinate 5,779 downwards.
GATGCGGAAGCGCCGGTTTTCACGGCCCTTCTTCTCGATCTTGCCGATGTGGATTTCGCCGACTTCGCCAGTGCTCTTCACATGGGTGCCGCCGCAGGGCTGGCTGTCCACCGAGGCGTTGTCACCGATACAGACCAGGCGGATCTTGCCGGTGCCGGCCGGCGGCCGAACGTTCTTGGATTTCACCAGGCCGGGATTGGCGGCCAGTTCCTCGTCACTGATCAGCCTGACAAAGATCGGATGATCGGCCCGCACCAGCTCCATCAGCCCGGCGGTGATGTCCTCCTTGGTGAAGCCGGCATCCGGAGCGTCGAAGTCGACACGGCTGTCGTCCTCGGAAACGGCGGCACCGGTGATTGGAAACGGACAGACGACGGTGAGCAAATGGCAAGCCGCATGCATGCGCATCAGGAGATGCCGGCGTTCCCAGTCGATGGCCAGCCTCACCGTCTCGCCGACCTGTGGCACCGCTTGCTCAGGCGCCGGCACATGGATGATCTGGTCCTTGGTCTCGCCGGTGAGGGTAGCGGCAATGGCGATGCGGCTGCCGTCCGCGCGTTCGAGACACCCGGTATCGCCCGGTTGGCCGCCCGAAGTGGCGTAGAAGATCGTCCGGTCGAGGATGATGCCGCCGCGGTCGTTGACGGCAACGATCTTCGCATCCGCCGTGCGCAGATAGGCGTCGTCACGAAACAGGGCATCCGTCCTGTTTGCCATCACGCGACCTTTTCGAACGGCACCGAAATTGTGCTCTTCAGCTCCATCCAGCCTGGCACCGGCAGTTGTTTCTCGCGCAGGAATTCCGGGTTGAACAGTTTTGACTGATAGCGCGTGCCGTAGTCACAAAGAATGGTCACGATGGTGTGGCCGGGACCCAATTCCCTGGCCAGGCGGATCGCGCCGGCAATGTTGATGCCGGTCGAGCCACCGACGCAAAGCCCCTCTTCCTGGATCAGGTCGAAGACGATCGGCAGCGCATCCTCATCGGGGACCTGGAAGGAAAAGTCCGGCGTGAACCCTTCGAGATTGGCGGTGATGCGCCCCTGCCCGATGCCTTCGGTGATCGAGCTGCCTTCGGACTTCAGCTCGCCGCTGGTGTAGAAGGAGTAGAGCGCGGCCCCCAGCGGGTCGGCCAGCGCGATCTTCACATCCTTGCTTTTCGCCTTCAGCCCAAAGGCGACGCCGGCCAGCGTGCCGCCGGAACCGACCGCCGAGACAAAGCCATCGACCTTGCCGCCGGTCTGGCTCCAGATTTCCTCCGCTGTGGTGCGGATATGGCCGTCACGGTTGGCAACATTGTCGAACTGGTTGGCCCAGATGGCGCCGTTCGGCTCGGTCCGCGCCAGTTGCTCGGCCAGCCGCCCCGACAGTTTCACGTAATTGTTGGGGTTCTTGTAGGGCACGGCAGGCACTTCGATCAGTTCGGCACCGAGCAGCTTGATCGTGTCCTTCTTCTCCTGGCTCTGTGTGTCGGGAATGACGATGACGGTGCGATAGCCGAGCGCCTTGGCGACCAGCGTCAACCCGATGCCAGTGTTGCCCGCCGTTCCCTCGACGACGACGCCGCCGGGCCTCAGCAGCCCACGCTGCTCGGCGTCGCGGATGATGAACAGGCCGGCGCGATCCTTGACCGACTGGCCCGGATTCATGAATTCGGCCTTGCCCAGGATCTCGCAACCGGTTTGTTCCGAAGCTTTGTTGAGGCGGATCAAAGGCGTGTTGCCGATCGCGTCGATCACAGAACGGGGCATTCAGGATTCCTTGTGTAGGTGCGCCGAAACCCTAGAAACCCGAAGCTGCAGTTTCAAGGCAAGAATTTGTCTGGTCCAGTCGCATTTGCGGTACTGTAGTTGCGTCAGCGCTTCCCGAAACCGACCTCTTGCGCCACAGCTCATTTTCCGGCTGACGTTGAAAAGCAGCTTTTCATTCGATTTCTTCATCGCTAGAGCAAAGCACCAACAAGTCGACAGGGCGCAGCATGACACTCTACCGGGCCAACCCGAAGCACGGCGTCGCCTGGATCACGGGCGGATCGAGCGGCATCGGCCGTGCCCTGGCCAGGGATCTTGCTTCCCAGGGCTATGCCGTCGCGGTGACGGCGCTCGACGACGATCCGATCGACACGCTTGTCGTCGAGACCGCGCAGATGCCGGGCAGCGTCACGGCCTTTCCCTGCGACGTCACCGACGAGCCGCGCATGGCAAGGACCGTCGCTGCCATCGAGAAGGAGCTCGGTCCCATCGTGCTCGCCATCTTCAATGCAGGGAATTACATTTCGACGCCGGGGGAGAATCTTGTCGTCAACGACTTTCGCCGGTCCTTCGAGGTCAATTATTTCGGCATCATCAACGGTCTCGTGCCGGCGGTCGAACGCATGCGTGTGCGGGCGCGCGGCCATGTCGTGCTGGTCGGCTCCGTGACATCCTATTTCGGCTGGCCGACAACGGCCGCCTATGGCGGCACCAAGGCGGCCATCAACATCCTGGCCGAGTCGCTGAAGTATGATTTCGACAAGATGAACGTGCGTATCCAGGTGTTCAACCCAGGCTTCATCGACACCCCGCTGACCGAGAAGAACATGCTGCCGATGCCGGGACTGATGCCGGTCAGCCGCGCATCGCGCCGCATGGCGCGGGGCATCAAGTCGGGCGGCTTCGAAGTCCATTTCCCGCGCCGGACAAGCTGGCCGCTGAAACTGCTCGCCCTGCTGCCGAGGCCGCTGTGCAGAGGGTTTATCAGCCTGATGACCAGTTGGAAGGCGCGGCCTCTGCATTACGACCGCAAGCCGCCGATCGAATAGGACGCCTGCGAAATTGGCAGGCTCCCCGTTTTCGGGCCGCCGTCGCCATGGTTGAGACAAGTGCCGCGTGGAGTCTGCGATGGGGCGACGGATCGTGCTTGCTGTGCTGGGCCTTATTGCCGTTCTCGCACTGGCCTTCGTGTTCGGCCCGCGCGTTCGCGTCGACACCACGATCCGTTTCGATCCCTCGCTCATCGGCGACGATCCGCAGGCCTATGTGGCAAAGGCGGAAGCCGCCATCCCCGGAATCCGAGACGGGCTGGAGAAAGAGATCGTCTGGGCCAATCCGTTGGTGCATGCCAGGACCCCGCTATCGATCGTCTACATCCACGGCTTTTCCGCATCGAAGGGCGAGGTCCGCCCGCTGCCTGACGAAGTGGCGGAACAGCTTGACGCCAATCTCTTCTACACACGGCTTACCGGTCATGGGCAGGATGGCGCGGCGATGACGCAAGGCAGCATCAATGCCTGGATCAACGACTATGAGGAGGCGCTCGCCATCGGCCGGGCGATCGGCGACAAGGTGATCGTCATCTCGACTTCGACCGGCGGCTCGCTGGCGGTCTGGGCGGCAACGCAGCCCGGTGCGTCGGACGGGGTGGCGGCGATTGCGTTCATCTCCCCGAACTTCGGCGTCAAGACTTCGGGCGCCGGGATCCTGACCATGCCGTGGGGCAAACAAATCGCCAGGCTGGTCGCCGGCAAGGAACATAGCTTCGTGCCGCGCAACGCGCTGAATGAAAAATTCTGGACCACCCGCTATCCAATCGAAGCAACCTTGCCGATGCAGGCGCTGACCGAGCTTGCCTATGGCGCGCCGGTGGAGAAGGCGACCGTCCCTGCTTTGTTCATCTTTTCTGATTCGGACAAAGTGGTGCGGGCCGACCGCAGCCGCGAGATTGCCGGGCGCTGGGGCGCGCCGCATGAACTGGTTCCGGTCGACGACACTGGCGACCCGGACAATCACGTCATTGCCGGCGACGCGCTGTCGCCGTCGACCACGGCGTTTCTGGCGCAAAGGATCGCCGTCTGGATCGAAGCGGTGGTGAAGTAGGCCGACGAAAAGGGGCGACCGAAGCATCGCTTCGGCCGCCCTTTTCTTGTTTCGTCTCGGCAATCAGCCAGCCGAAGCTTGACTGACTGCAGCGCGGTCTGGCTTACGCGGCCCGCGCAGCCGGACGCTTACCGCCGAAGCGGCGCTTGTTGTTGCCCTTGAAGGCCGGCTTGGCGCCGTCCGGCTTGCGCTCGCCGGCGAAGGCCGGCTTGTCGCCGAAGCGCTTCTTGCCAAAGCCGTTGCCTTTGTTC
>NZ_RZQT01000087.1:0-1664 GCF_003998485.1 Mesorhizobium sp. M7A.F.Ca.CA.001.04.2.1 | reverse complement strand
CATTGCGGTCGTTGCGGTCATTGGCCGGCTCGAAACGCTCGTTCTTTTCAGCCGGATTGCGCAGCGGATCGGGGCTGCCGAGATGGTCGGCAACGATCGGCAGCTTGGTGCGGATGATGCGCTCGACCTGGCGCAGCTTGCTGTTCTCGGAAGGATCGCAAAGCGTGATCGCGATGCCGTCCATGCCGTTGCGGCCGGTACGGCCGATGCGGTGGACGTAGCTCTCGGCTTCATCAGGCAGATCGAAATTCACGACATGGCTGATGCCGGGTACGTCGATGCCGCGCGCCGCGATGTCGGTCGCCACCAGAATGCGCACCGAGCCGTCGCGGAAATCGTTCAGCGCTTTCTGGCGGGCGTTCTGCGACTTGTTGCCGTGAATGACGGCGGCCTTGAAGCCATCGCGCTCGAGGTCCTTGGTCACCCTGTCGGCGCCATGCTTGGTGCGCGAGAAGATGATGACGGACTTCATCGCCTCATCGGCGAGCATCGTCGACAGCACCTGGCGCTTCTGCTTGGTGCGGGCAAAGACGACGCCTTGCACGATCTCGGCCGCTGCCGTGCTTTGCGGCGCGACTTCGACGCGGATCGGGTTCTTCAGCAGGCCCTTGGCCAGTTCGGCGATTTCATTGGGCATGGTCGCCGAGAACAGCACCGTCTGACGATCGGGCGCGGTCGCCTTGGCGATGCGCTTGACGTCGTTGATGAAGCCCATGTCGAGCATGCGGTCGCCCTCGTCGAGCACCAGCCATTTGGTGTCGGCAAGCATGAGGTCGCCCTCACGCACCAGGTCGGTCAACCGGCCGGGCGTTGCGATCAGGATATCGACGCCGGGCGCAACCTTCTTCACCTGGCTGAAGCGCGAGACGCCGCCAAGCACGAGCGCGGTCGAGACATGCGCGCCCTTGGCGAGGATCTTGATCGTGTCCTCGATCTGCACGGCGAGTTCGCGCGTCGGCGCCAGGATAAGCGCACGCGCCGTCTTCGGCCGGCGCTTGGTGCCGAGTGCGATGATCTTCGACAGGATCGGCAGAGCGAAGGCCGCGGTCTTGCCAGAGCCGGTCTGGGCGATGCCGAAAATGTCACGGCCTTCCATCTGCGGCGGGATCGCCTGCGCCTGGATAGGCTTCGGCTCGGTGAAGCCGGCGTTGTGGGTGGCCTTGAGCAGCGCGCCCGTAATACCCAGTGCCGCGAAACCGGTGAGTTCCGCAGTGTTGCTGCCGGGCAAAGTGTTTTCGTTGGTCAAAATAATCTTCTTTCACGCGGCTTCTGGCCGCAAACATCGATGGCGGCAGGGCGCAACCTGCCGTCGAACAAATTTTCATGAAACGACAAGGCGGGCGGACGGGTTCGTCCACTCGGCTGCGCTGTCGTGCCCGCAGGCATCATGCCACGGGGCTTTTTCGCCGCTTTGTGATTTACCGGAAAAAGGGCCGATATACCGGAAAGAGGGAAAACAGACGCAACCAGTCTCATTCGTCGAGAAGGCCGGATAAGTCCCGGCCCAAGCGCCTATGCCGCCGCATATGGCCCAGTTCGCCACCAAATGCAAGGGGCGTCATGCTGCAGCGCAGCAAAATCCACGGAGCAAGCGGCGCTTGCGCTCGCTTGCCGGCACGATTACCACGAAATGCCGCTGGCTTGGGAGGTAATCGATGAAGGAC
>NZ_RZQT01000086.1:23573-24507 GCF_003998485.1 Mesorhizobium sp. M7A.F.Ca.CA.001.04.2.1 | reverse complement strand
TATGTAGCCGATGCCAGCCATGTGGTAAGGCTTCCGGCCAACGCTTCCATCGACAACATCAAGGTCGACGGCCAAAACCTTGTGCTCGAACAGGCCGACGGCTCGGTGATCGTGATCAAGGACGGCGCCCTGAACGTGCCGACCTTCATCATTGGCGACGTCGAGGTGCCGCGCGTCGCGCTGCTGGCGGCGCTGGAAGCCAGCCATGTCGATGTCGCCTTCGGCGCCGACGGTTCCATCTCGGCCGGCCCCGGCGGTTCGAATTCAAGCGCAGGCGGTGATTTCTCGGTTCCCCCCGGCGGCATCGGCGACGGGTTCGACCTGTCGGCCCTGCTGCCGCCGACGGATTTGCAGTTTGGTCGCCTGGAGGCGCGTGAACTGTTCCCGAGCCTTCGACCCGACTCCACGCCGTCGATCATCGACCTCACGCCTGAGACCAGCGGCGGCGACACCACAGTATACGAAAAGGGCCTGACCTCGGCCCCCGACACCAGCGAGACCGGCACCGGCACGTTCACCGTCACCTCGGCTGACGGCATCGGTAAGCTCACCATCGCCGGCCAGGATATTTCGGGCGCCGCCCTTGCCAACAGCGCAGCAAATCCGGTCAGCATCACCACGCCGTTCGGCAACACGCTGACCATCAACGGCTACGACGCCAGCACCGGCCAGGTGAGCTACATCTACACGCTGGTCCATAGTGAGCCCCATCCCGGCGCAGGCACCGATTCCATCTTCGAAAACTTGACGGTGACGGTCACCGACACCGACGGAGACGTCTCGCTTCCAGGCACGCTTTCGGTCCAGATCGTCGACGACGTGCCTGTGGGGCACAATGTGAATGCCGGTGCGCTGACCGAAGACGGCGCCACGACCACTGTCAGCGGCAACGTCACGACCGACTACGGCAACACGTTCGGCGCCGACGGCCCGG
>NZ_RZQT01000086.1:0-23473 GCF_003998485.1 Mesorhizobium sp. M7A.F.Ca.CA.001.04.2.1 | reverse complement strand
ATCGTCGACGACGTGCCTGTGGGGCACAATGTGAATGCCGGTGCGCTGACCGAAGACGGCGCCACGACCACTGTCAGCGGCAACGTCACGACCGACTACGGCAACACGTTCGGCGCCGACGGCCCGGCGGCGGCTGGCTCGGTGAATTGGGGCGCGGCGACCGCCACGCTGGGCGGCAACCCTATCGTCCTGGCCGACTACGGCACGCTGACGCAGAACGCCAATGGTACCTGGAGCTTCGTGCTGGACAACAGCAAGCCGGCGACGCAGGCGCTGAAGAACGGCGATGCGATCAACGTGTCGTTCGGCTACACGCTGACCGACCATGACAGCGACGCCGACACCAAGACCATCACGTTCACCATCAACGGCGCCGACGACAACGCCACGGTGGTGGTTACGCCGAGTAACGATGCCAATGCCAATGGCGCCGCCAGCGTCGTGTACGAGCACGGCCTGACCTCGGCCCCCGACACCAGCGAGACCGACACCGGCGCGTTCAAGGTCACGGCGACCGACGGCATCGCCACGGTGACCATCGGCGGCCAGACCCACGCGCTGAATGCCTGGCTCAACCAGACCATCAACACGCCCGACGGCACGTTGAAGATCACCGGCGTGACGGCTGCGGCGGACGGCAAGTCGGCCGACTTCACCTACAGCTACACGCTCAATGCCGCGCAGACCCACGACAAGGCGACGGGTCACGACACGACAATCATCGACACCGTTGCGGTCGCGGTCGACGGTATCGGCGGCACCCACGGCGGCGGCAACATCGTCGTCACCATCGTCGACGACGTGCCTGTGGGGCACAATGTGAATGCCGGTGCGCTGACCGAAGACGGCGCCACGACCACTGTCAGCGGCAACGTCACGACCGACTACGGCAACACGTTCGGCGCCGACGGCCCGGCGGCGGCTGGCTCGGTGAATTGGGGCGCGGCGACCGCCACGCTGGGCGGCAACCCTATCGTCCTGGCCGACTACGGCACGCTGACGCAGAACGCCAATGGTACCTGGAGCTTCGTGCTGGACAACAGCAAGCCGGCGACGCAGGCGCTGAAGAACGGCGATGCGATCAACGTGTCGTTCGGCTACACGCTGACCGACCATGACAGCGACGCCGACACCAAGACCATCACGTTCACCATCAACGGCGCCGACGACAACGCCACGGTGGTGGTTACGCCGAGTAACGATGCCAATGCCAATGGCGCCGCCAGCGTCGTGTACGAGCACGGCCTGACCTCGGCCCCCGACACCAGCGAGACCGACACCGGCGCGTTCAAGGTCACGGCGACCGACGGCATCGCCACGGTGACCATCGGCGGCCAGACCCACGCGCTGAATGCCTGGCTCAACCAGACCATCAACACGCCCGACGGCACGTTGAAGATCACCGGCGTGACGGCTGCGGCGGACGGCAAGTCGGCCGACTTCACCTACAGCTACACGCTCAATGCCGCGCAGACCCACGACAAGGCGACGGGTCACGACACGACAATCATCGACACCGTTGCGGTCGCGGTCGACGGTATCGGCGGCACCCACGGCGGCGGCAACATCGTCGTCACCATCGTCGACGACGTGCCGACGGCACACCTCGATATCGGCAATGTGACGGAAGGCGCGACGCTTAATGTGGATGCGGCCAACGGCGTCCTGTTGAATGACGTGCCCGGTGCTGACGGCTATGCGGCCAGCGGCGCGGTGGTCGGCGTTGCCGCCGGCAACAATACGGCGAACCCGGTGAGTGGCGGTGTCAATCAGGTGATCATCGGCCTGTACGGCACACTGACGCTGCAGGCGAACGGCGCGTATATATACAAGGCGACGGCGGACAAGATCTCGGCGAACGCGACCGACACGTTCGTCTACACGATCAAGGACGGCGACGGGGATCTGTCGACGACGACGCTGACCATCAGTGTCGCGAACGTGACGCTGACCCCCATCAACCAGACCGGCCAGGTCAACGAAGCGGCGCTGGACATGGTGACCGATCCAGGCGACCTCGGTCACGGCGCGGTGACGGGCTCCAACCCGCCGAGCACCGCCGAGACGGTGACGGGCCAGCTCAATGTGGCGGGCACGGGCATTACCTACACGCCGATCTCCACGACGACAGCGCATGGCATATTCCAGCTGCAGACCAGCGGCGCCTGGACCTATACGCTGACATCGCCGTTCAACAGCGGCGCGGTCCAGGGAGCCAACACGCTGACGGGTGCGGAAAGCTTCACCTACACGGCAAAGGACGCAAACGGCAACACTGTGACCGGCACGGTCAAGATCGACGTCGTCGATGACGTGCCTGCGATTGCCTCTATTGAGAGCCAGATTGTTGCCAACGCTGCCGGCTCGCATGTCGGAACCTGGTCATACACGCCTGGTGCCGACGGACTGTCGGCGATTGCGATCTCACTGGCCAATCAGGCGAGCGTAACACAAATCGACCATTCAACGTCGACCTACGACGCTGCTACCGGCACGGCCAAATACACTGCGTTCTTCGACGCCGCGGGTACGCAGCCCTACTTCACGGTCACGATGAAGGCGGATGGCACCTACAACTTTGAGGTGATCAATCCCGCACCCACGATAGTGGTAACAGATACGACAGCAACCAACGCTGGGAGCTTTGGTGGCAACAATTATGGCCTCTATCTTGAGCAAATAGCTGTAAAGAACAACGTGGCAACTCCCCTTCATACGGATATACTTTTTACTGGAAATTCAGGGTGGGTTTCAGGTACGACTCTTGGCAGCCAGGCGACAATAAACTCAAACAACAACGGTTTGGGTGTAGGATCCGGACAAACATTGGACAATAAAGAATCGATAACGTTGAAGTTCCTTCAGGGAGATGGCGACAAAAACTCTGCAACCCACCCAACAACCGCGGTTGGCATGGATCATGTCATGATCAATTTCTTGAACGGGTCTAACGGCGGGCAGATGACAGGCAGCTATGCTGTTAATGTGATTACTTATGATCAGAATGGAATTGCCCACGATCAGGGTAGCATGAACATTGTCAACGGCGTTCTAGACATCAGCTCGGCCAGCCTGATGTATGGAGTCTCCATTATCAATACCGGCAACACAGGACTGCTTATTGGCGGTACCACTACCAGCGTGACGACCGCCACCGAGATACCCCACGACGTCGGGTTGCACTTCAACGTCGATGTCGTGGATGGCGACGGCGACAAGGCCAGTCATGGCTTCGACATCGTTGTCGACGCCAATGATGGGCACCAGGCCACGCTTACCGGTGACTCCACCTATGACCCCAATATCCTGTCGGGCGGACCGGGCGATGACATTCTCGTCACCGCCACGGGCTACAACATACTGTCCGGCGGTGCGGGCGCCGACACGTTCAAGCTCGAGCACCTGGATATCAAGGATCTCATCACCGACTACCACGGCACCGGCCCAGGTGGTGAGGGCGATAAAATCGACCTGAGCGCGCTGTTCGACAAGGCTGCAGGGACCATTGCCGACTACGTGCACTACGACACCAGCACCAAGACGCTGAGCGTCGACACTGATGGTTCGGGCAATGCGGCCAATTTCGTGGCCGTTGCCGAGTTGCAGAACGGACCTGCCGCGGGCACGATCACGATACTCTACGACGACACGGCGCATGTACAACACACGGTAACGATCTAACGGCATAGCGCGGGGCCATGTGATTATGTTATACGTCGCTAATATCTAGGGGAGCTCAACATGAAACGTTCTGCAAGACTGCTTGTTTCCGCTGCGACGCTGTTGCTGGCAGTCGGGTCGACGGGGTATGCCGCCGACATCATCGAAGGTCCGACAGGCGATTATTGCCGGGTCGTCGGCACGTCCAATCTGGTCTTGAACGACAACATCGTCGATCTGAAGCAGGAGGTTGTGAAGCTGATGGACGAGTCGGTTGCCGCCGCCAACAGCTCAGAGTGGATCAACTCGTCCCGGCCCGTCTTCGTCTGGGCATCGGAAGCCAAGGTCGCCTGCGGCATGGCTTACGGCTACCTGAAGACGAACTACAAGGACGAAGACACCCTCAACAAATGCGAGTGTTTTCACGATCGCATGGTCGAGTACATGCACTGACCGGATAGGCGAACCCACGCCTGTTGGCCATCATGACAGCCGCCGGATCCTTCCTGAAGGCGGTCGCGGGCGCGATCGTGTTGTTTGGCGTTGTCCAAACGGTCACGCCGGCCAGTGCCAACTGGCTGGAACGACCATCCGTGAAACAACAGCTTTCGTCCGGCCTGAAGCAACCAGTGCGCTGTGATCCGGCCACCGAGTGGACCCGGCAGGCTTTCAAGGCGTTTGCCAGTTGCCAGGCATCGATCTATGGCCTGGAGCCGATGCTGGCGCATGCGGTGATGGAGATCGAAAGCGGCTTCGATCCCGGCGTGCAAGGCGCCGATGGCGAAGTCGGCCTGATGCAGGTGATGCCGGCGACCGCCAGGATGCTCGGCTTTCGAGGTTCCCTCGACGATCTCAGCGCGCCGGCGGCCAACATCGCGCTGGGGGTCAAATATCTTGCACAGGCCAACAAGCTCGCCGCGGGTGATCTCTGCACCACCGTCATGAAGTATCGCGCCGGGCACAATGAAAGCCGGTTCTCGGCCCTTTCAGTCCGCTACTGCCAGCGTGCGCGGGCAATCCTGGCAAGGGAAGGGATCGAAGTGACCGGGCCTTTGCCGGTGGCGACGTTCGGCTTTTCCGCATTTTCGCCAGGCGAGGAGGGTGGAGCCCCTGCCCAGGCAAAGGGCGTCTGCGTGCGCCGCGTGTTCGTGCCCGGGCCGCGATACATGAAATGCGCCGACTATCGAAGTGCTGGGCAAGCAAGGCAGATCAGGGCGCTCAGAGGCAGGCTGTTCGGCGGCTAAAAGAACTACAGACGGCACTGCAAGTCCGCCGTAACATGCGTTGAAGACCAGACCGGGAACAATATCCGGCGGCACATAGGGGTGGAGCATTCATGGAAGCTGGCCGACAGGTCCACCGTCCGCGGACATGGGCAATCGCCTTGGCGCTCGCCGCGATCGTGTCGGGCTGCCAGTCGAAGGGCGGCGTGTCCGAAGTGCTCGATCCGGCGGCGGTTACCGCGCCTGCCGGGCAGAACGGCGCCGCCGGTGCCGGTCCCGTCCAGGCGACCCAGTCGCTGGGCACCGGGTCGACCAAAGTCACGATGCTGCTGCCGCTTTCCGCCCCTGGAACGGCCGGGGAAAACGGCAGGAAGATGCTCGATGCGACCAAGCTGGCGATGACGGATATCGGCAACGGATTGCTGGCGCTGACGGTAGAAGACACCAAAGGCGACAGCGCACTGGCCGGCAAACTGGCGGTTACGGCCATTACGACGGGGTCTAAAGTCGTCATCGGCCCGACCGAGCTACCGGCGGCCCAGCATATTGCCACGCTGTCGGGGTCGAAGCGGCCACCGGTCCTGGCGCTCGCCGACAATTTCGCCGGCGGCCCCGGGGTCTATGCCGTGCTCCTTGGCGAAGCGGACAGCGCCGCCGCGGGCGCCGCGGGACTGGCCGCGAAAGGCAGCAAGAAGTTCGTACTGCTTGTCGCGGATGGCCCAAACGCCGGCGCCATGGAGAAGCGGGTCGCAAACAGCCTCAGCATCTATGGCGCGGCGCTCGCGGTCACTCTCCGATATTCTGCCGGCGACGGTGGCGCGAAGGCGGTCGACGAAATGGGCTCACTCGTGGACGCCCCCGACGCCGTCATTGTCGCCAGCGGCAATGGCAGTCCGGCGCCCATGCTTGCCGCCCTCAAATCGAAGGGCATTCCGGGAAAGACTGTCTCCGTCGTCGGAACGAACCGTTGGCTGGAGCACCCCATGGATCCGCTCTTCGAGGGGGCGTTTATCGCCACGCTCGATCCAGGTGAAACCGGGCCGATCGCCGACCGCTTCAGGACGACATACAACTATCCGGCTGACGTCAATGTGGCCTATGCCTATGATATGGTTGCCCTGACGGCAGGGATTGCCAGCGCGGTCGGGCCTGATGGCTTCAGCAAAAAAGTTCTCGAAAATCCAAACGGCTTTCGCGGGTCGACCGGCCTGTTCCGGTTTCGGGCCGACGGATCCAGCGAACGCTCGATGCCGTTTTACCGGATTGAAAAAGGTGCGCTCAAGCTGGTTGCCAAATCGACGTCGGGTTTCTGAACGGCGCAAATCCCTGGATCCTGTTCAAGCTGATGGCCAGGCCAGGCCGCAGCCGCTTGGCGATCGCACTCGGAAGTCTCCTGCTTCTGGCTGGGATACTGCTGATCATTCAGGGCGGGGCGTTGCTTTCGGTCGATCGGCCGGTCCGTGCCCAGTCGCCAGATGTTGACGACACGCAGCCTGTCCGGCCGGTTGCCCCGGTTGCCGGCGCACAACGCCTGGAACCGGCGCGCAAGGTTGCCCAAGACCTGATCGCTCCGCCACGGCTTGACCCCGCTGAGATCGAACGGGCCGAGCCCCGCCCGCCACTCAGCGAGCTCGGCCTCGCCGTGCCTCCGAAAACGCCGATGCCTGGGGATTGGCGGGAGGTCTCGCTCTACCGCCCGGTTGCCACATCGTCGGCGATGTTCGAAGCCATGGGCCGCAAGGTGGTCATCAGCGGGGTGCAAAGCATCGATCTTGACAGCTCCTGCTCGTTTCATGACGTCACCTGGCCTTGCGGCGTGCGCGCCCGCGCCGTTTTCAATTCCTGGCTGAGGGGACGCGCGCTGCACTGTTTCGTACCGCCGGACGTCGAGCGTTTTGCCGTCGCCGCACCGTGCAGGCTGGGCAAACAGGATGTTGGCGCCTGGCTTGTCTCCAACGGCTGGGCCACGGCGCTGCCGAGCGGCATCTACGGCAAGGCGGAGGCGACAGCCAGAAAGGCCGGGATGGGCATATTCGGCCCGGCACAATAGCCTGTCATTCATTCCCTGATGTTTTGTTTGTTAATCGCCACGTCCGCAGCCTTGATGGGGTCATCGCGCAATCGATTAAATTGCAATGTTCCTTGAAACTGAAATTGCAACACACCGGCCTTATACCAGCCCATCCACAGGAGATCGGCCAGTGACAAAGACTATGGCGAGCACCACCGACCAGGCATGGAAAGGCGTCGCTTTGCTGACCTTTCTGGGAACTGCTGCAATCCTGGGCGTTTCCGTCGGCCTCAATTATCTGCTCCTGTTTTCCGAAGCGCTGACGCCATTTGGGCGCAGCATGATCACGGCAATCCTGTTGCCTGTTGTCCTTGGCGTTCCGCTTTTTCTGTTCGTTGGATTGAAACAGATCGAACTTCGTCGCTATCGCCGGGAGCTCGACAAGTCGGCAACCTTCGACACCACGACCGGCTGCCTGAACGGAGCGGTCTTCACGTCGATGGTCGAAAGAAGAACGGCAAGACCGTCGGTGCCGGGGCCAAAATCGGGCGCCTTCCTGGTCATCCATTCGGAACATCTGCGGTCCATCAACTTGCGCTTTGGTCTTGAATGGGGCGATCAAGCCTTGCGGCTCATAGCCTCAACCATACAATCGTCGGTGCGCGCGGAGGATCTGGTTGGACGCATGGGGACGTCGATGTTCGGGGTCTTCCTCGCCGGCGCGACCGAAGCAGAAGCCAGGGAAATCGGCGAGCGTATCAGGGCGCGCATCGCACAAGTCTATTTCGCGCCAAAAGGCACCGAGGATGCCTTGACGGTCAAGGTCGGCGGCGTGGTGTTCGAGAACCAGGTGGAGTTCGCGGACATGTTCCGGTCCGCCGAGCAGCGCATGGCCGGCGTCCGGGACGGAGCGGCGTTTGAGCTGACGCATCTCCATAGCTGATAGTCGCCGGGAAGCAGAGCCATTCGGAACCCAGGGGAAGTGTCGGATGCGGCCGCCGTCACGCGGCCGCCGCGGTAACCCGTGAAGACGCCGCCCAGGTTTCGGCGATGGCGACGATCGCCGCGTTGATCGGTCCGCTCGGGATCGCCGGCATCACCGAGGCGTCGACGACAAAGGCATTGTCGAAGCCGTTCAGCCGCAAGTCGGGATCGACGATGGCCTCGGTGTCAAGACCCATCCGGCAGGTGCCGGCCGGATGGTGATGGGTGGAAGCAGCCCTGGCGATGAAAGCATCGAGTTCGGCATCGGACTGAACCGGTGCGCCTGGCAGGATCTCCGTATCGCGCCATTCGTCCAGGGCCTCATGATGGCCGACCATGCGCGCCCGCTTCAACGCCATCCTGAATGTCGCGCGATCGTGTTCGGTTTCCATATAATGCGGATCGATGACCGGCGCATCGTTGCGGCCCGGCCCGCTCGGTGTGATGCGCCCGCGGCTTGTCGGATGAGTGACGCCGCAAAGGATGGTAAAGGCCGAGCCATAAAGCGGGGCATTCAGGCCCTCGGCCGCCGACGGAGCGACGACGCAGGCGAGCACGATATCGGGACTTCCCATGGAGCGGGTCGGGTCGTCGCTGTGCAGATACATCAGCGATTCGGAGTGCTGCAGGCGGGAAGGCGGCACCGGCTTTTTGGTGCTGTAGACATTTCCAAGAGCCAGCAGATGATCCTGCAGGTTGCGGCCCACCTCGCTGCGATCGGCAAGGCAGCGTATGTCAGCCTGCTTCAGCGTATCCGGGCAACCAATGCCCGACCGCATGAGGATGAGCGGCGTGGACACGGCGCCCGCGCAAAGGACAATTCGGTCGGCACAGAGCGTTCTGGTCTGGCCCTCGCAGACCACGCTCACGCCCGTGACCCTGTGGCCGTCCAGAACCAGATGCTCGACCTCGTGGCCGGCGAGCAAGGTCAGGTTCGGCCGCGCCATGACCCGCGGCGGCAGATAGGCGTCGGCGACGCTCAGGCGCTTGCCGTCGCGTATGTTGAGTGAATTGGGGCTGGTGCCGACCATCTCGCCGCTGTTGTGGTCGCTCAGGGCGGGAGCCCCCATGGATCGCCCGGCGGCGATGTAGGCACGCACGACCGGACTGACCTCGGCGTCCGGCAGATAGACATCCAGCGGGCCGCTCTTGCCGCGTGTTGGCCCGTCGGAGGCGGTGAAGGCTTCGCTGCGGATGAAGCCCGGCAACAACCCCCGATAGGACCAGCGCTCGCCGCCGGCTTGCACCCAGGGTTCGAAATCATCGGGATGGCCGCGCACATAGGCCATTGCATGCAGGCAGCTCGAGCCGCCGACGATTTTGCCGCGCGGCCATTCATGGACGCGGTTGGCGGTGAAGGGCTGGGGCACGGTCCGATAGCTCCAGTCGTAGGCGCGGCCCTGGAGCATCGTCCATTTCAGCGGGTCGGCGATGTCGGGATCGTCCGGCATCGTCCCGGCTTCGATGAGGCCGACCTGGCACGACCGGTCTTCACTGAGACGGCTGGCAACAACCGAGCCAGCGGATCCCGCGCCGATGACCAGCACGTCGAAATGACGTTTCAATTTGAAATTCCCCGCACAGGCTCGATGTCAGAGGTGATGCGATCACGCGGCAAAGGCGCCGGCATTCGACCGTTCCATGATCTGTCTCTGCACCGACAGAAGGTGCGCGCGCATTGCGGCCTCTGCCGCTTCGGGGTCGCGCTGCGAGATCGCTTCGGCGATCAGGCGATGCTCGCCGTCGCGGTGGGCGATCCGCTTGGGGCAGGTGGGTGCCGCGGTGCGCGCAACCTTCACCCGCGCATCGACACCGACCTGGCGCAGCATCTTGTAGAATTCCGCGGCGAGGTGGTTGCGGGCCGCGGCAACGATCGCGAGATGGAAAGCGAAATCGACCTCACCCGACGGGGCGTTCTCCGGCGTGGTTGCCGCGTCGAGGATCCGCGCCGTCTCGAAAGAGGAGGCGCGCAGCGACGCCAGTCGGGCAAGGCCCGGCTCCATGATCAGGCGCAATTCCAGGACCTCGATCGGATTGGTTACCCTGACCAGTTCCTCGCCATATCTCGGAAGGGCGGTCGGCGCCCGCCTGGCTCGCGCCGGTTTGAGGTCGCCCGAAAGGCGCAGCACTTCAAGCGCCTTGCGAAGCTGATGGCGCTTGACGCTCAGATGTTCCGCAAGATCGCGCTCGGACGGAAGCTTGCCGCCGCCCTGCTGCAACTGGCGGACCGCAGCGATGATGTCGTCGAGATCAGATGGTCCGACCTGCGGCTCGAATGCGCTCAAAACCAAATCTCCTGTCCGATCGGCAGACCGCCGACTCAACGTCCCGACATCATATTGTGACACGAAAACCTGTTCGACGGCACTCAACCAATTCAACCAATCTACAACTGTACGCAATGGTTGACAACACCAGTTGCGCGATGGTTGACTGCCCATGTCGACGGTTGCCATCGCGGCAGACGTCTTTCTCCCGAGGATCACGCATGCCGGCTGGCGAAACCTTTGACTACGTCATTGTCGGTGCGGGATCGGCCGGCTGCGTGCTGGCGAACCGGCTGAGCGAAGACCCCGCCGTGTCGGTGCTTTTGTTGGAGGCGGGGGATTGGGACCGCGATCCGATGATCCACATCCCGCTCGGCTGGGGCAAGATACTGACGGAGCGCCGCCACGACTGGATGTATTTCTGCGAGCCCGAGGCCAATGTCGGCGGCCGCAAGGTCGAATGCGCGCGCGGCAAGGTCATCGGCGGCTCTTCCTCCACCAACGCCATGGCTTATGTGCGCGGCAATCGCGGCGACTACGATCGCTGGGCGGCAAGCGGCCTGACGGACTGGTCGTTCGACAAGGTGCTGCCCTACTTCAAGAAGCAGGAGCGCTGGGAAGCGGGCGAAAGCCGGTACCGTGGCGGCGGCGGGCCGCTGAACACCCAGTTCTGCCGCTACAAGGACGAACTGATCGATGCCTTCGCCACAGCCAGCCGTGATGCCGGATACCCGCAGACCGATGACTATAACGGCGCCATACAGGAAGGCTTCGGCCGGCTGCAGATGACAATTGCCAACGGCCGCCGCTGCTCGACCGCAACCGCCTATCTGCGGCCCGCCATGCGGCGCGGCAATGTCAAGGTGCTGACCGGCGCGATGGCGACGAAGATCCTGCTCAGGGATGGCCGCGCAGCCGGCATTGCCTACACCAGAGGCGGGGCGAGCCATGAAGTTCTGGCGCGGCGCGAAGTTCTGCTTGCCGGCGGCGTCATCAACACGCCGCAGCTGATGATGCTGTCAGGCATAGGCGACAGCGGCGAGCTGGCGGCGCATGGCATCGAGACGAAGGTCGATCGTGCGCAAGTCGGCAAGAATCTGCAGGACCACGTTTCGGTTATCGTGATGTATCGGCGCAAACAGCCTGGACCGTTTCTCAAGATGATGCGGGCCGATCGTATCGGGCTGGATTTCGTCAAGACTTATCTCACCGGAAAGGGCTTTTCGGGAGATGTGCCTGGCGGCGTCGTGGCATTCCTGAAGAGCGACGCAAGCCGGCCGTTGCCGGACGTACAGCTGCTTTTCACCGCCGCGCCGCTTGGGGCATGGCCTTACATGTCGCCGTTCAAGGCGCCGTTCGCCGACGGCTTTGCGACCCGTATCGTTGCGGTGCAGCCGGAGAGCCGCGGCAGCGTCAAGCTGGCGTCGAGCGATCCGGTCGCCGCGCCCCTGATCCATCAGAATTTCCTGTCCTCGCAGCGCGACTGGCAGTCGCTTCGCGCCGGCTTTCGTGTTGCGCGCAACCTTGCCAGCCAGCCGTCCATGACCCCGTTCGTCGGCGCGGAGTTCTTCCCCGGCCCGAAATGCGAGAGCGACGAAGAGATCGACGAGCATATCCGCAAAACCTCGATCACCGTGCATCATCCGGCCGGCACGTGCCGCATGGGCGTCGATGCGGCATCGGTGGTCGATCCGGAATTGCGGGTGCGCGGCATTGCCGGGCTTCGTGTCGTGGACGCCTCGGTCATGCCAGACCTCGTCTGCGGCAACATCAATGCGGCGGTCATCATGATCGCCGAAAAGGCCGCGGATCTGATCGGCAGCCGCGCTCGACAGAGCGTGGCGGCCTGATAAGGCGGCCGGAATGCAACCAAAGTCTTTTGGTTGAGACTGAAAAACTGCGTTGGTTGGACTGTCATGCGCGTCAGCATGGCCGTGACGAAGCGGTTTCACGCCCTGATTGTGAGCTGAATTTCGTGCATTTCTAGGCTATCCCTGCCTATTTCTGGGCATTTGCCTCTCAAAAATGCACCTCAACCAAAAACTTATAAAATTCGCAATTTGGGTATTGTCGAGCAAAACCAATGCGAATACGGTTGAGTTGGTTAGAAGTATTTTCTTCGTGACGAGAGGTGTCCGATATGTCCCTGGCGCAACCAGCTAACGATGTGCTCACCAACAAGAAGGCGGCACTCAAGGGCCTCTATGACGCCCTCTACGCAAAGAACATGTTTCCGTTCTGGGCGACGTCGGAAGGCGTCGACCATGACGAGATCAAGCAGTTGATGGCGACGTCGAAAGCCGTTCCCTTCGTGTGGTCCTATTCGGACATCGAGCCCCTGCTCCAGCGCGCCGCCGAACTGGTGACCATGGACGACAGCGAGCGCCGTTCGCTGATCCTCGTCAATCCCGGTCTTGCACCCAAGCGTGCATCGGTCAGCACCATGTACACCGCCTACCGCTTGAACGATCCCGACGAGATCATGCCGCCGCACAAGCACTCGCCGAGCGCCATCCGCTTCGGCCTGACGGGCAAGGGCAATTTCACCGGCGTCGAGGGCGAAGACGTGGTCTTCGGCCCGGGCGACATGGTGCTGACGCCCAACGACGCCTGGCACAATCATGGCACCGTTGGCGGCGAGCAGGCGGTCAACCTGTCGGTGCTCGACCTGCCGCTGGTCGAAACGCTGCATGCCGTCCATTTCGATCACAAATACACCGAGATGGTCGACGGCAAGGAAGTCGAGAAGAAGGTGCAGACCGCCCGCTATCCCAGCGACTACTCACAGCGCATCTATGGCGAAGGTGGCCTGATGCCGCGTTTCGTCGACCACAAGCGCGGCGGCGGCCTGTCGTCGCCGATGTATGTCTATCGCTGGGAGAAGATGGAAGCGGTTCTCGACGCCCACAAGGATTGGGATGGCGACCCCCATGAAGGCATCGTCATCGACTATGTCGATCCGACGACCGGCGGACCCGTCTTCCACACCATCAATTTCTACGTGCAGATGCTGCGCCCCGGCGAGAAGACCTTGCCGCAGCGCGAGACCGCCAGCCTGCTCTTGGCGCCGTTCCGCGGCAACGGCCATTCGATCATCGACGGCAAACGCTATGACTGGAACCAGTTCGACACCATCGCCATACCCGGCGGTTCCTGGGTCGAACATGTCAACGGCTCGTCGAGCGAGCCGGTGATCTTCTTCGGCGCCACCGATGCGCCGACGCAAAAGGCGCTGCTCCTCTACAAGCGCTGGGGCCGCAACCAGGCCGGCGATCTGCTCCGTCTCGTCTAGTTCCGGTCCTCCGGCAGGCAATGTCCGCGCCGCCATTGGCGGCGTGGACATCGAAATGGAATTTCAGCAGCAAGGGCGTATGCATTTGGTTTCGGCGTTCAACACAAAGCAGATCGGCCATGTCGACTGCCCAGGCGGCGGTCAGGTCTGGGTCGACGGCAACATCCTCTATATCGGCCACATGCGGCCGCCGAGCGGCACGACGCTGGTCGACATTTCCGACCCGCGCAATCCGCGCAAAATTACGACGATCGATGTCCCGCCCGGTTGGCACTCACACAAGGTGCGCGCCAAGGACGGACTGATGATCATCAACCACGAGCGCTTTGGCGACGCCGGCCCGGCTGATTTCGGCGGCGGACTGGCGCTCTACGACACCACCAAGCCGGCACAGCCGAAGCTCATCTCGAAATGGATAACCGGCGGCAAGGGCGTCCACCGCTACGATTTCGACGGCCGTTACGCCTACATATCGCCGACCGCCGACGGTTATGTCGGCAATATCGTGATGATCCTCGACCTGATCGATCCCGCGAAGCCGGTCGAGGTCGGACGCTGGTGGATACCGGGCCAGTGGACCGGGGGCGGCGAAGAGTATCCTTGGCACGACTATGTCACGCCGCGCTGTCACCATCCGCTGCGAATGGGCGACAGGCTCTATGTCAGCTACTGGCATCATGGCCTGTTCATCCTCGACATTTCGGACATCACCAAGCCGAAGCTGGTCTCGCACGTCAATTCGAGCCCGAGCTTTCCGCATCCCACGCACACCTGCCTGCCGATTCCACAGCCGCTCAAAGGCCGCAACATCATGGTGGTGGCGGACGAGGATGTCGCCAAGCTTCGGCCATCGCCGCCGGCCTTCACCTGGATTTACGATATCACCGACGAGACCAACCCGTTGCCGATCTCGACCTTCCAGGTGCCGGGCCTCGACACGGACGGTTCACCGCAGCCGCAGATGACCGGCTGCCATCAGCCTTCCGAGCGGTTCAATGGCACCGTCATTCCGTTTGCGTGGTTCGCGCAGGGGCTGCGCCTCGTCGACATCGCCGATCCGTTCGCGCCAAAGGAAGTCGGTCATTTCATGCCCGACGCGCCGGAGGGCGCGGAGCGTTCCTCGTCCAACGACGTGACCATCGACGACCGCGGCATCGTCTACCTGATCGACCGCATCCGTGGCGTCGACATCATCGAAACCAGCGTTCTCTAGGGGGATATGTTGAGCGACAGCACGCGAAAATCCGCCAGCCACTACGCCATCGGCAACAAGAACCCGAACCTGCCGTTTCATCCGGCGGTGCGTGCCGGCGATTTCATCTTCGTCTCGGGCCAGGTGCCGAAAGACGAGAACAACAACATGATCAGCGGCACGATCGAAGAAGAGACGCTGGCGACGCTGAAGACCATCGCGCGCGTCATCGCGCATGAAGGCGCGACGCTGTCGGATGTCGTGCGGATCACCACCTATCTCGAGGATACGCGCGATTTCGGCCGCTACAACAAGGCCTTCCTCGAAGGGATCGGCGACGCCGTTCTGGCGCGCACGACCGTCGAGGCAAAAGCGGTCATCAACACCAAGATCGAAATGGACGCCATCGTCTACAAGCCGCTGCCGGCGAGCAAGTAGGCCCTGGACACTAGCGAGGAGAAGACATGTACAAGCTGTTAGGCCGCCAGACATCAGGCAACGTCCAGAAGGTGCTCTTCATGCTCGAAGAGTTGGGAGCGTCCTACAAGCGCGAGGATTATGGCCGCCAGTTCGAGAACACGCAGACGGCGGAATACAAGGCGCTCAACCCGACCTCCAAGGTGCCGACGCTGGTCGACGGCGACACCGTGATCTGGGAGTCCAACACCATCCTGCGCTATCTCGCGGCATTCGGCGGCGAACAGTTGAATGGCGCCACGCCGGCGGAAAAGACCGAGGTCGAGCGCTGGATGGACTTCCTGCTGGCGGCAGTCAATCCGGGCTACCTGGCGGCCTTCAAGGGCGCCAAGCTCACGCCCGAGGAACAGACCGCCGAATACAAGGAACAAGTGAAGGACCTTGTCGCGCAGCTCAAGATCGTCGACGGCCACCTGGCCGGCAAGGACTTCCTGGCGCTCGGCAAGCTGACCCTTGCCGACATTGCCTGCGCGCCGATCCTGAAGCGCTGCGTCGACTTCAAGATCGACCGGCCGTCAATGCCCAATCTGGAGCGCTGGGTGGCCGCGATCGCCGCTCGGCCGGCCTTCAAGGCGGCAACCACTGCTGCTCCCGCAAAGGCCGCATGATGATCAAGCGCGCCGCTCTCATCGGACTGGGAACGATGGGTCCAGGCATCGCCGCGCGGCTTTCGCGCGGCGGGCTCGATGTGACGGCGTATGACGTTTCGCCAGGGGCAATCGAGCGCGCCCGCGGCATGCTCGATCTTGCCGGCGGCGTGCTCGACCGTCTCGACATCGAGGCGCCCGGGACTGGTGCCGGCAAAGTGCGTTTCGTCGAGACGATCGCCGAGGCCGTCGATGGCGCCGAACTGGTGATCGAGAACGTGCCCGAGAATATCGACATCAAGGCGCAGACCTATCGTGACATCGATCCGCTGATCGGCCCGTCCGTCATCGTCGCGTCCGACACGTCGGGCATTCCGATCACCAAGCTGCAGGCGCATATCTCGCATCCCGAGCGGATGGTCGGCATGCACTGGTCGAACCCGCCGCACATCATCCCGATGATCGAGGTGATCGGCGGCGAGAAGACCGCGCCTGAAACCGTGGCTGTTATCCGCGATCTCATCCGCTCGATCGGCCTGCTGCCGGTGGTGGTGAAGAAGGACGTTCCAGGCTTCGTCGAGAACCGCGTGCTCTATGCGCTGCTGCGCGAGGCGGTCGATCTTGTCGAGCGCGGCGTCATCGAGCCGGAAGACCTGGACACCTGCGTGTCGTGGGGCATCGGCTACAAGATCGCCGTCATCGGCCCGATGGCGCTGCTCGATATGGCGGGGCTGGATATCTACAAATCCGTCTCGTCCTTCCTGAATGCCGATCTCTCCAACCGCGACGATGTGGCGCCGATGGTTCTGGAGAAGACGGCTGCGTCGAAATTCGGCATCAAGTCGGGCGAGGGCATGTTTGCCTACACGCCCGAGCAGACAAAGGCGCTGCAAGGTGAACGGGCGCGCAAGCTCGTCGCGGTGCGGCGCATCCTGGAAGGCCGGGAGTAGCCAATGTCACATGGTGCGCAGAGGGCCAGCCGGTTTGAGGAGTTCCACCGGCCGGCTGTTTGTGTGAAGGGCGTCTTCGCCATCAAGATGGTGCGGGTGCGGCAGAAAACAGCGCGCGGGGTGACAAGCCATGCGCATTGAAACCATCCGAGCCGCCGGCGACAGGCCGGCCCATATCCGCCATGACGATCTAATCTCCGCCAAGGGCGTTTCGGTGGTCATGGCCCGTCAGCTGATCCTCAGGAACATCGATCTTTCGGTGCCAAAGGGATCATTCGTTTCCCTTATCGGTCCTTCCGGATGTGGCAAGAGCACCTTGCTCAAGGTGCTGGCCGGGCTGGTGCAGCCTACCCAGGGCAGCGTTTCGATCGCCGGGCTCGCGCCGGTCGAGGCGGCGCGCAAGCGGATGATCGGCCTCGTCTTCCAGGACGCCAACCTGCTCCCCTGGAAAAACGCCGTCGACAATGCCTCGATGCTGCTCGGCATCGCCGACAAGTCGCTCTCGCGCTCGGATCTGCGGGCGCGCGGGCAGGAGATGCTGGAACTGGTGGGGCTGGGCGACAGCGCCCACAAGCGGCCAAACGAGCTGTCGGGCGGCATGCGGCAGCGGGTCGCCATTGCACGGGCCCTGGCGCTCGATCCGGCGGTCCTGCTGATGGACGAACCGTTCGGCGCGCTCGATGCCATCACCCGCGATTCGATGGGCCAGTCGCTGCTGGAGATCTGGCAGCGGACCGGCAAGACGATCGTGCTCGTCACCCATTCCATCGACGAGGCCATCCATCTGTCGCGCCATGTTCACGTGCTGGGGATCAAGCCGGGACGGATCACCGAGAGCCTCGACATTGCGCTGCCTTACCCGCGCGACCTGTCGGTCACCGAAGATCCGGAGTTCGTCAGGCTGGTGGTCCAGTTGCGAACGATGCTGCGCTCCAGCCATCAACCGGGAGGCGCGTCTTGAGCGACCAACCCATAATCGACCTTTCCGAGCCGCGCCTCGCCTCCAGCTGGAGTGCGGCGACCGGCAGCTGGCTGCCGGCTGTCATCCTCCTGCTGGTGACGATCGTGCTGTGGGAAGCCGCGGTGCGGATCTTTGCCATATCCGCCTTCATCATTCCCGCCCCGTCCGAAATCGCGAAGTCGCTGGTGGCGCAATGGGGCACGCTGATGCAGGCGACGCTGGTGACGGCGGGCGAGATCCTGTTCGGCTTCCTGGTCTCGGTCGTGGTCGGCATTGCCATTGCGCTGGTCATCGTGCGCTTCGATTGGTTGGGACGCGCGCTGTATCCACTGGTGGTGCTGTTCCAGAACGTGCCGAAAGTCGCCCTCGCGCCGATCTTCATCCTCTGGTTCGGCTATGGGCTGGCGCCCAAGATCGGCCTGATCCTGGTCATCGCCTTCTTCCCGGTGACGCTGTCGATGCTGGCGGGCATGCAATCGGTCGACCGCTCGCTGCTGTCGCTGATGAATTCCGTCGGGGCCAGCCCGACGCAGATCCTGTTCAGGATCCGCGTTCCGCACTCGCTGCCGAACCTGATGGCCGGAACCAAGATCGCCGCCACGTTGAGCGTGATCGGCGCCATCGTCGGTGAGTTCGCCGGGGCGTCGGACGGTCTCGGCTACGTCATCCAGTTCGCGTCGACCCAGCTCGACACGGCGCTGGTCTTCGCAGCGCTGCTGCTCGTTTCCGTGCTTGGCATCGCCTTCTACTACGCCGCCGAAATCCTAGAACGCATCGTGGTGCCGTGGGCGCCGAAATTCAGCCAATCCTAGGCCCGCTCGATCAACCAATTCATAAAAGGGAACAAAAAATGCTGAGACGCTCACTTATCAAGGCCGCTACCTTCGCGGCGTTTGTTGCAGCACTCGGTTTTTCCAACGCGGCTCTGGCGGCGGACAAGGTCAACGTCCAGCTCGACTGGGTCGTGCGCGGCAATCACGCCATGTTCTTCGTCGGCAAGGAAAAGGGCTTCTTCGCCAAGAACGACATCGATGTGGCCGAGATCCGCAAGGGATCCGGCTCGCCGGACGCGATGCGGCTGGTGGGCAATGAGAACGCGGATTTCGGGTTCGGCGATCTTCCCACGCTTGCCGTCGCACGGTCGCAGAATGTCCCGGTCGTGGCGCTGGCAGCCGTCAATCAGCACTCGCCGCTGGGGATCATTTCGCTGGCCAAGACGCTGAAGCTCACCAAGCCGTCCGACCTCAAGGGACTGACCATCGGCATTCATCCGGCCGGTTCCACCTACATCTTCTTCAAAGGCTTCCTGGCCGCCAATGGCCTGACCGAAAAGGACATGACGCTGAACAGCGTCTCGCCTCCCTATGAAAGCTATTTGCTGCTTGGCCGGGTTCAGACGGTCGTCGGCTATATCGATGCGGAGGTTCCCGAACTGGAAGCGAAGGCCGGGGGCCCGGGCTCGCTCAGCATCATGATGGGGGCGGACTATGGGTGGAAAGCCTATGGCTCCGGCCTGTTCACCTCGCAGGCGATGATCAAGGACAAGCCGGACGTCGTGCGCCGCTTCGTCAAGGCATATAGGGAGGCCTTCGACTATGTCGTGGCTCATCCGGAAGAGGCCGCCGAGATCACCGCCAAGGCAGCGCCCGGCTATGCGGACAAGAAGGACGTACTGCTGGCGCAGATCAACGCCGACATCGCCTCGACGTTCACCAGCCCCGACACCAAGGAACACGGTCTCGGCTGGATGACGAAGACGCAGTGGGAGGAGACTCTGAAGACGCTGACGGACCAGGGCGTGCTCAAGGCGGCTCTGTCGGCGGACGACGTCTTCACCGACGCGTTCCTGGCGAAAGAATAAGAGGCTCGCGATGTTCGAACGGACGCAGGAATGAGCGCCTACCGGCAGACCAGGCTGTCCTGCGCCATGGCGCAGGACACATCACGCTCGCCTTTCGCCGCGTCGGTGCGGTCGAGCGTGATCTGCACGCGGGTGGCATATGCTCGGCTCGCCAGACCGCACCACAGCCGCTCGACGGGCAGGTTCTCGCGCTTGTCGTTGAGGATCGTGAACGTGCCGGTCTTCGCATCGAACCAGAGCTCGACGCGGGTCTTCTTGCCCGGCTCGATCGTTGCGATCCCGGCCGAATACCAGTGGGCGAACTCGGCGTTGCAGGAGAGGCCTTCGCTGCCCGCATTCGAAATCGTCAACGGAACCATGTCGAGCCCGTCAGTGCCGGTGCGGACGGCGACATGGTGCAACTCAACCGCGTTGGCGAAGGACGATAACGCCAGCATCACCGGAAGGGCATAACGGATCTTCACTTTGCCTGAGCTCCACAATGTAATTTTTCCTAGGCAGTCTATCTCGCTTTCGCGCAATAACAATAAGAATATTGATTGGTGAAACAACAGAGAGGGTAACATGTTAAAGCTTCTTAAGAGCAGTGTAAGTGCAGTTATATTGACCAGTGTCTTGTTGAGCGGCGCGCTTGCCGGCGAGGTCAAGTCGATCGCCATCCTCACGCCCGAAGAAGGCACGGACTACGGCTGGAACCAGCAAGGCATCGATGCCGCCAAGGCGGCTGGCAAGGCCGCCGGCGTCGAAGTGGTCGTGGCCCAGGGCCTCGGCTATGGCGATGTTCGTCCGACCTTGCGGGAACTTGCCTCCGACGGCGCCAGCCTGCTGATCGCGCATGCCAGCGGCTACAACACCTCGGCGCCTGAAATCGCCAAGGAATTGAAAGTTCCGGTGGCAATCGTCGACACGCCAGCCGGCCTGGAGAAGGGCCTTGTCGCCGACTATACGCTGAGCGGCCACGAGGGCGCCTATCTCGCCGGCCGTCTCGCCGCCAAGGTGTCGCGTTCCAAGTCGGTCGGCATCGTCGTCTCGGGCGAACCGCCATCGTGGAATTCGCAGTCGGCGGCGTTCGCGCAAGGCGTGAAGGCGGAGAACCCGGACGTCAAGATCACCTACGCGGTGATCGGCCCGGCCGCCTACAGCGATGCGGCCGGCGGCAAGCGCGTCACCGAAAGCGTGATCGCGTCGGGCGCCGACATCATCTTCGGCCAAGGCAACGGTTCGAGCTTCGGCATGCTGCAGGCGGTCGAGACGACCAAGGCAGCCGATGGCGGCAAGGTCTATTTCATCGACGTCATCGGCGACAAGTCACCGATCGACAAGGGCTTCCTGCTGTCGTCGGTGGTGTGGAACATCGAGCCGGTCTATGCGGCGATGATTGCCGACCTGAAGGCCGACACGTTCGGCACCAAACACTATACGATCGGCCTCAAGGACGACTCGGTCAAGTTGCTGAAGACCGCTGCGATCCCGGACAATGTCTGGACGGAAATCCAGGCGCTGCGCGAGGACGTCATTTCCGGCAAGATCAAGGTCGAGCCGGTCTATGACGCGGCCGCCGTAAGAGCACTGATGACCAGCGTCGCCCAGTAAGGCGATCATGGTCGGCTGCCGGAGGGGTGATCCGTTCACCCTTCCGGACGATTCCTGTTTTTTGGTGCTGGGCTTCATGAGCGGTTTTTCTTCATCGTCCGTTGCCGGGCGCGACATCGTCGCGCTTGAAGGCGTGACCAAACGGTTCCCCGGCATCGTTGCCAATGACAGCGTCGACCTGTCGATCCGCCCGGGCGAAGTGCATGTGCTGCTGGGCGAGAACGGCGCTGGAAAATCGACATTGATCGGCATGTTGTCCGGCCTGCAGCAGCCTGACGAAGGACGCATACTGGTCGACGGCAAACCGACGCCGATCACCTCGCCACGCCATGCGCTGGCACTCGGCATAGGCACCGTATTCCAGCACATGATGCTGGTGCCGACGCTGACGGTGGCGGAGAACCTCCTGCTTGGCGGGCCGTGGTGGCAGCGCCCCAGGACCGAGGAACTGGCGGCGCGCGTCGCCGAGATCACCGGCACGCTCGGCATCACCGTCAAGCTTCAAGCCAAGGTATCGGAGTTGTCGCTCGGCGAGCAGCAGCAGGTCGAGATCCTGCGCGCGATGCTGCGCAACAGCCGGCTGCTCATCCTTGACGAGTCCACCTCCATGCTGACGCCGAAAGGTATCGACGAACTGGGCGCGTTGATGCGCCGCCTTGTCGAGCAGGGCCTTGCGATCGTCTTCATCACCCATAAGCTCAAGGAGGCGGCTGCCTTCGGCGACCGCATCTCGGTGCTGAAGCTTGGCCGCAAGGTCGGCGAGATTCCACCCGAGCGGTTTCGCACGCTGGGCGAACAGGAGATCGTCTCGGAGATCGTGGAATTGATGTTCGGCAAGCAGAAGGATGACCCGGAAGCCGTCGAGCGTCCTGTCCGCACTGCCCGCGCCGGCGCTGACCCGCTTCTTCAGGTGACGGACCTGGCGGTAGCGGCGACGGACAATGCGCCGGGCCTGTCGTTGATCTCCTTCGACATCCGCCCGGGCGAGATCCTCGGCATAGCCGGCATCGACGGCAACGGCCAGAAGCAGCTGGCGGAAGCGCTGGCCGGCCAGCGTACAGCCACAAGCGGCTCGGTGCGGCTGGACGGCGCCGCCATCGAGACGCTGAGCGTCGGCGAGCGCCGCCGGCGCGGCCTTCGCTACCTGACCGACGACCGACTGGGCGAGGGCACTGTCGGCACCTTCCCGGTCTCGATCAATTTCTTCCTCAAGCAGGTCGGCGCGGCCCCGTTCTGGCGCAACGGCGTCGAGCAGCGCGCGGAGATCGACAAGCGCGCCGCCCAACTCGTGCGCGAATACGACGTGCGCACGCCGAGCCTGAAGACGCCCGTCGCGCGGCTGTCCGGCGGCAACATCCAGAAGGTGCTTCTGGCACGGGAACTGGCTGAAGGCGCCAAGGTGGTGATCTTCAACAAGCCGACCTATGGGCTCGATCTCGCCAACACATTGGCGTCGCGCCAGCGCATTCGCGATACGGCGGCGCGTGGCCTTGCCGTGCTGCTGATCTCCACCGACCTCGAGGAATTGCTTGGCATGTGCGACCGCATCGCCGTCATCGCCGACGGCGCTTTGGTCGGCACCGTCGAGAACGTAGACGACGCCCGCACAAAGGTCGGTCGCCTGATGATCGGACTTGCCGCATGAGCATCGACACCGCACCCACGGTCAGCGCCACCGCACTCGATGCCACGAGCGGGGCAGCGACGCGCCGCGACATCCTGCATCGGCTGCTGATGACGCTCGGCCCGATCCTTATCGCGCTGGTCATAGCCGGCTGTATCCTGCTTGCCGTCGGCGTCGACCCGCTGGCCTATTATGGCTTCGTGCTGGAGAAGGGACTGTTCTCGCCGCTCGGCATCCAGCAGACACTGACGCGCATGGCGCCGCTGCTGTTTCTCGCCGCCGGCCTGATCGTCGCCTTTCGCGCCGGCATGTGGAATCTGGGCGGCGACGGCCAGTTCCTGCTTGGCGCGGTGACGGCGGCTGCCAGCGCTCCCGTGTTCGTGCAGATCATGCCAGCCTGGCTGGCGCTGGTCTGCTCGTTCCTCATCGCCATGGTGGTGGCGATGATCTGGTCGCTGGTGCCGGCGCTGCTGCGTGCCTATCAGGGCGTCAACGAGATCATCACCACCCTGATGATGACGTTCCTCGGCACCTCGCTCGCCAATGTGCTGGTCAAGCTGGCGTTTCGCGACCCAAGCACGACCGTGCCGCAGACGCGCACGCTGCCGGTGGAGGACCGGCTGCCGCGCCTGTTCGAAACGACCATCACCAGTGGCCTGCTGCTTGGGCTGGCGGCGATCGTCATCGTGCATCTGGTGATGACGCGCACGGCGTTCGGGCTGAAGCTGAGGATCGTCGGCGCCAATCCACGAGCGGCGGTTCACTCGGGGCTCGGCGTTCCCGGCCTGACC
>NZ_RZQT01000085.1:0-24630 GCF_003998485.1 Mesorhizobium sp. M7A.F.Ca.CA.001.04.2.1 | reverse complement strand
ACGATCGATGCTTCCGCACCGGCGTTGGCCGCGATCTGGCGGGCCGGAGCCTGCAGCGCACGACGCACGATGTTGATGCCGGCGGCCTGGTCGGCATTGACGCCGGTGGCCTTGATGTTGGCCGAAGCGCGCAGCAGCGCAACGCCACCACCAGCAACGATGCCTTCTTCGACGGCCGCGCGGGTCGCGTTGAGGGCGTCATCGACGCGGTCCTTCTTTTCCTTGACTTCGATCTCGGTCGCACCGCCGACGCGGATGACGGCAACGCCGCCGGCGAGCTTGGCGAGACGTTCCTGCAGCTTCTCCTTGTCGTAGTCCGAGGTGGTCTCCTCGATCTGCTGCTTGATCTGGGCGACGCGGCCCTGGATCTCGGCCTTCTTGCCGGCACCGTCGACGATGGTGGTGTTCTCCTTGGAGATCGACACCTTCTTAGCGCGGCCGAGCATGTTGAGGCCAACATTCTCGAGCTTGATGCCGAGGTCTTCGGAAATGACCTGGCCACCGGTGAGGATGGCGATGTCTTCCAGCATGGCCTTGCGGCGATCACCGAAGCCCGGCGCCTTGACGGCGGCGATCTTCAGGCCGCCACGTAGCTTGTTGACGACTAGCGTGGCCAGAGCCTCGCCTTCGACGTCTTCCGAGATGATGACCAGCGGCTTCGAGGTCTGCACGACAGCCTCGAGGATCGGCAGCATGGCCTGCAGGTTGGAGAGCTTCTTCTCGTGGAGAAGGATGTAAGCGTCTTCCAGATCCGCAACCATCTTGTCGGCGTTGGTGACGAAGTAGGGCGAGAGATAGCCGCGGTCGAACTGCATGCCTTCGACGACTTCGAGTTCGGTCTCAGCAGTCTTGGCTTCCTCGACCGTGATGACGCCCTCATTGCCGACCTTCTGCATCGCTTCGGCGATCATCGAGCCGACCGAAGCATCGCCGTTGCCGGCGATGGTGCCGACCTGGGCAACCTCTTCCGAGGTCTTGATCTTCTTGGCGTTCTTGATCAGCGTCGCAACGACGTCGGTTACCGCGAGGTCGATGCCGCGCTTCAGGTCCATCGGGTTCATGCCGGCGGCAACCGCCTTGTGGCCTTCCTGGACGATCGACTGCGCCAGAACGGTCGCGGTCGTGGTGCCGTCGCCGGCGATGTCGTTGGTCTTCGAAGCAACTTCGCGGACCATCTGTGCGCCCATGTTCTCGAACTTGTCTTCAAGCTCGATTTCCTTGGCGACGGTGACGCCGTCCTTGGTGATGCGCGGGGCGCCGAACGACTTGTCGATGACCACGTTGCGGCCCTTGGGGCCGAGCGTGACCTTCACCGCGTCAGCGAGGATGTTGACGCCGCGCAGCATGCGCTCGCGGGCATCGCGGGAGAATTTTACGTCTTTGGCAGCCATTTTTAGCTCCTGGCAGGGGCTTCAATCGAGCCCGGGAATTCAGTTGACGAAAGGGCCTGATATGAGCCGATGATGCCCATGATGTCGGATTCCTTCATGATCAGAAGGTCTTCGCCATTGAGCTTGACTTCGGTGCCCGACCACTTGCCGAACAGGATGCGGTCGCCGGCCTTGACGTCCAGCGGGACCAGCTTGCCAGCTTCGTCACGAGCGCCGGAGCCGACGGCGATGATCTCGCCTTCCTGCGGCTTTTCCTTTGCCGTGTCGGGGATGATGATCCCGCCAGCGGTCTTGGATTCGGATTCGACCCGGCGAACGACCACGCGGTCATGCAGCGGGCGGAACTTCGACTTTGCCATTTTCGGATTTTTCCCTGGTGCGGATGTTGAGGGGTTTTTGTTAGCACTCGCGATGGACGAGTGCTAACGCGATAGTGAGGTAGGCTGTAATCGGGCACTCGTCAAGACGGACGAGGGCAGGCGAGGAGCTCTGGCCCCCTCCCCGTGGAACCCAACGCATACGCGGCATCCGTGTTGATGGCTGCGAGCCCCACATTTCCATTGAATTCGGCGTCATGACGCCAACTTGCGCGCGCCGCTTCCAAGTCGTCAATCGTGCTGCCGTCAGCACGAACATAGGGCTGCGCTTCACTTCCCGTCGAAGCCGCGGCAAGCAGCGTCGCCGTCAGCACGCTCCTTTGCAGATGCTTGCCAAAGGTGGACAGTGAGCGCACCTGCGCCGGGCTGTTGGTGCGAACGTAAGACGTCATTGACAACTCCTTTTTGCAAGTCGAGCCCCTTCTCCACCTTCGGCCGCCGTCGACGCGAAGAAGTCCGCATCGCGTTGAAGACGAGCTGCGAAAAAGAGAAAGATGTGTTTGATGGCTGCGGCCCCAACGGTGCCTTCAGATTTGAGATCACTTCCGCCGCGAGCGGCTGAAGCTCCTCGCAACGTCAAATCGAATCTGCTGCCAAGCCTCCAGGAAAGGAGAGCATTGCTCATCTCGCGCTTGTGCATGCAGTCAACCTTCGATCCGTGTTGCCACATCAAGAGCAAATGCCGTGCCAAAGCTCACTGGGAAGTGAACGCATGGCTCTCCCTGAAAACCTCACAAATCCAGCATGGTCAATTGTGCGGAACCCGACATGCGTCTTCTGCCACTGTCAGCTTTCGGACAGGCATGACGCGTTTCGCGCCGACCACCGGTCGATCGGTTTTGGGGCCGGTCTGTTCGCCTCATAAGAGCGCGTTACATTGCGTAGCGGTTTCCCGAGCGCCGCCACATGACACTGGACCTGCAGGTAGCACCGGCTTCTCATCCAGCCTTACTTTGGCCCCCTCGCGTATCAAATTCCCGCTGGCGAGCCCTGCTTTCATAGATCGCACCATGCCGGATGTCTGCTCTGGCGCCCGACCCGCTGGCACGATCTCGATCCGGCATAAGGGCGCAGCATCTTTGCAGGCCGTTTCATCCCGGCGTCCTGCTTGGCTGACAGACCGCACTTGGCGAGCGGTCTCCATGCTCTCTCCAAGGACCATCCCTGCGGCTGGCTTGTCGACCTATGGGCGGGTCCGGCCGCCCGAAACCCTCGCGCCATCAGCTTTTTTCCCCGCCGCCTGCGGCGGCTTCCTCGCGCCGCTTCGCTCACAAAAAAGCTGCCCGCTCGGGTCCTTCACTGTCGCTGCGGCCCTGTCGGATTCAGGCGGTCCTGACGCGCCCATTACGGTGCGCCATCGCAGGGGATGGTCCCCGGCGAAACCACAAAAGGAGACTTCGAAATGACCGCGATCGGTTACGTCAACAAGCAGGAAAACGGCGCCTACAAGGGCCAGTTCAAGACGCTCAGCGTCCGCGCCGACATCGATATCGTCCCCAACCAGGCCAAGAGCGCCGATAACCATCCCGACTTCCGGGTGCTTACGCAAGGGGTCGAAGTCGGCGCTGGCTGGATCCGCACCGGCGAGACTTCCGGCAAGGATTATGTGAGCCTGTCGATTGCAGCGCCGGAGTTCGGACCGCGCAAGCTCTACGCCAATCTCGGCCGCGCCGCCGGCCAGGACGATCACGACACCTACGCCATCATCTGGAACCCGGCCGACTGACCGGCCGAGATAAGAGCCTCGCGCCGCAGCCCCGGCGCGGGGCTCATTCCCAGGAGTTCCACCCAAACCCCGTCCGCCCTAAAGGGCGGCGAAAACTCTCCCCCGACTCTTCGCCCGTCCCCGAGACGATCTCCCTCGCCCATCGTCGCCCTCGCTTGTCCGAAGCGAAACGAGGATCATCATGGACGACGAAAACGAACGCGCGGCCCGCGCGAAAAAGGGCAGCCCGTTTCTCAGTACAGCCCAAGCCGCCTTCTATATCGGGCTCTCCCAGCGCACGCTCGAAAAGATGCGGCTCAAGGGCGGCGGCCCGAAATTCCGCAAGCACGGCCGCTATGTCCGCTATCACATCGACGAACTCGACCATTGGTCGAAAGGACACCCGCAGCACTCCATCGCCGGCGATGGCAAGGCCGGTTCCGGCCAGGGCGGCACGGGAGGCCGTTCATGAGGCGGCGCCCTTCCATCCATCTGATCGGCAGCCGCCTGAGGCGTGTTCGAGCCCGTAAGACGGTCGCCTTGGCCGCGGCCGGTCTCGGTCTTTTGGGCTTCACGGCGCTGGGAAAGCCCGCCCCTTGGCTGGTCTGGAACGCCTCGGCCAGCGCGCCGATCGGCCTTTACCGCATCGCTGCGGGAGCGCTGGCGCGTGGCGATCTCGTGCTCGTGCGCCCGCCTGAATACGCGGCGTATCTCGCCGCCGAGCGCAGCTATCTGCCTCGCAATGTGCCGCTGGCAAAACGTCTTGCAGCGCTGCCGGACGATAATGTCTGCGCCTTCAATGACGCCATCATCATCGGCGGCGACATCGTCGCGCGCCGGCTCAAAATCGACGCCGAAGGCCGACCTTTGCCATGGTGGAACGGCTGCCGAGCGCTCGGGGATAACGAGGTTTTCCTGCTCGGCAGCGACAAAAACCGCTCCTTCGACAGCCGCTATTTCGGGCCTGTTCCCACTCAAAATGTCATCGGGAGGCTCGTACCACTATGGACCGAGTGACCCTCCTCTTGTTGGGCATGATCGCCATTGCGCCATGCGCCTGTTCCGCCTCGACCGGCGCTGAGCCGGTCGCCATCTCCCAAAGTCCGCAGCTGCGAAAGTGGCAGACGTTGGTATCGGAAGCAAGCCGGCGCTTCCATATTCCCCAAGCCTGGATCTATGCCGTCATGGCTGCCGAAAGCGGCGGCAAGACAATGCGCGGCGGCCGCCCCATCACCTCCCCCGCTGGCGCCATGGGCCTCATGCAGGTGATGCCCGGCACCTATGAAGAGATGCGGGTCGAACACGGCCTTGGGCCTAACCCCCACGATCCGCGCGACAATATCCTGGCCGGCACGGCCTATCTCAGTGCCATGTATGACCGCTTCGGATTTCCTGGCCTGTTTGGCGCCTACAATGCCGGTCCCGAGCGCTACGACGAGCATTTGAAGCGTGGCAAACCGCTGCCAGAAGAGACCGTCGAGTACCTCGACCAACTCAAGGCGGCCGGAGTTTCGGCGGCCGACATCGAGGCGTTCGAAAGCCAATCTGTCGCTCCAAAGGCGCAAATCGCTCCTCTCGGACGGTCGCTGTTCTTCATTCATGACGGTGTTCACTCAGGCGTGCGAAACGGCGATCTCTTCGTGCCGCTCGGCAAGGACGGCGCGCAGCCGAAGGAGCCGGTGCGTTAGCCATGGCGGACGGGGGCGCGTCTGGCGGGGCTGGGCGCGTACGGCAAGATAAAGGTACCGCCTCCAGGAGGCGGTTAAATCTTTGTCTGCACATCGTTTTTCCGGGAGGCTGCCGCCGGTGCCAAGAGGGTTGGACGTGTAAGTGTCTGATTTTGCTTGATATGTCTGGGAGGCTCGCATTAAGGATGACGAGTTCAGGCCGAAGCTCGGCAAAATCGGGTCGCGCGGCTCGAAGGCCGGCAAACGCTATGCCGGCCAGGTTCGTGCGGCGATCAACCGGGCTGGCGGCCGGCCGCAACGCGGTGGTCGCTTCACAGGAAGCCGGACAGGGCGCGGCGGGGCGGCCGCCGCACTGCTGAAATCGCGCGACCGGTATGCCGCCTTCCGCCAGCGCCGGGTGATCGTCAAGGCGCGGGTCGTCAAGCTCGCCGGCAAGGGCGCGGACGGGGCGCGTGCCCATCTACGCTATCTTCAGCGCGACGGGGTCACCCGCGAAGGTGAACCTGGCGAGCTCTACGGCGCCGACAGCGGCCGCGTCGACGGCAAGGCGTTCATCGATCGCGCGGACGGCGACCGCCATCAGTTCCGCTTCATCGTCGCTGCCGAAGACGGCATCGAGTACGACGACCTCAAGGCGCTGACGCGGCGGCTCATGGCGCAGATGCAGGAAGACCTCGGCACGAAGCTCGACTGGGTCGCGGTCGATCATTTCAACACCGGCCACCCGCACAGCCACATCATCGTCCGTGGCAGGGACGACCGTGGCGAGAACCTGGTCATCGCGCGCGAATATATCTCATCTGGCATCCGCGAGCGGGCGGCCGAGCTGGTCAGCCTCGATCTCGGTCCGCGAACCGACCGCGAGATTGAGCTTCGCCTGCGCCGGGAAATGGAGCAGGAACGCTTCACCAGCATCGACCGTCGGCTGCTCAGCATGCGTGATGATGACGGCCTGGTCTCGCCGGGCGGTCCCGACGCCATTCGCCAGACGCTGCACCAGGGACGGCTGCGCAAGCTCGAGCGGATGGGTCTGGCCGCGGAGGTCGGCGCTGGCTCCTGGCGCCTCGACGATGAGCTCGAAGCCACGCTGCGCCGCACCGGCGAACGCGGCGACATCATCAAGACCATGCACCGCGAACTGACCGGCAAGGGGCTTGCCCGCAGGGCCGCCGACTGGGTGATCCACGATCGATCCGGCGAGCCCGTCCAGTCTCTCGTCGGTCGCGTTGTCGCGCGTGGACTGGCCGACGAGATCAATGACCGCCATTACATGATCGTCGACGCCGTCGACGGTAAGAGCCATTGGATCAACATCGGTAGAGGCGAGGCGATGGAAACGATGCCTAATGGCTGCATCGTGCGTGTCGCGCCAAGGAACACCGAGCCGAGGCAGGTCGATCGTACCATCGCCGAAATCGCCGCCGCGCATGGCGGCCGTTACGACGTCGATATGCACCTGAAGCATGACCCATCCGCCACCGAGAGCTTTGCGCGAACGCATGTGCGGCGGCTGGAGGCGATCCGCCGCGCGACCGGCGGCGTCGAGCGAGAGCCGAACGGCACCTGGCTCATCGCGCCGGACCATCTCGATCGCGTCGCGAATTATGAGGGCCAGCGGGCCAGGGCCGAGCCTGTCGTTGCCGACAAGCTCTCCTCAATGGCGCTGGAGCGACAGGTCAGCTTCAACGGCGCCACCTGGCTCGACCGGGAGCTGGTTGCCGATAGACCCGAGCCTTTGCACGGATCCGGCTTCGGCCGCGACGTGAGAGAGGCGCAAGCTCGCCGGCGGCAGTGGCTGATCGCGCAAGGCCTCGCGCATAAAGAACAGGATGGGATCGTCTATCGAGCCAACATGCTTTCGATCCTGCGCCAGCGAGAACTGAACCGTGTTGCTGGCCAACTGTCGGAGGAACTTGGCCTGCCCTATGCCGAAGCGCGATCCGGAGGACGAGTAGAGGGTACGCTCCGCCGCTCCGTCGAGCTTGCCAGCGGAAAATATGCCGTCGTTGAAAAGTCGCGCGAGTTCACGCTGGTGCCATGGCGGCCGGTGCTTGAGCGCCATGTGGGCAAGGAGGTCTCCGGTGTCGTGAGTGGGGAGGGGATTTCATGGACCGTCGGCCGGCAAAGGAGCGGACCTGGTGTTTCGTGAGATGGTGTACAGCTTTTTAGCCAGCGGCGCGGGCAGCCATGCGAGCCCGCGTAGACCTTATGGCCGCACGCCCGCAATCGGTCGCATGGACCTGCCAGGCGGGGCGGCTTTGGAGCGTTCGGACCCGACACGCTGCGTGAGTGGCCAGACTTCGAGCGCTCGAAGATGCGGACTGTTGTCTGCTGGCCGGCGTTATTCCGGCTGGCCTATGACCGCGGCGCAACAGTTCACCGCTGAAGTTGCCACGGGCGAACATCGACAAGAGAAAAAACACCATTGCGCGTTACAAATCGCCGTTGAAAGCGTTTAGGTTGCATGCGCTTCGCCAAGTAAACGGATACCCCAGAAGAGAGCCATGACCACGGCCCGCCATATCGTGACGCTGCTTAAAAGCCACATTGCCGGCGACGAGGATCGTTTCCTCTCTATCGCGATGCAGCTTGCTGCGCATGAGGCACGTCAAGGCCATGGCAAGCTTGCTCAGGAGCTCAAGGATCTGGTCGACGCAGCCAAGAGCAGGGACGCCCGGATTGCCAAGAGCAGTCGGCCGGTTCCCCTTTTTCAGCCAAAGGGCGAACTCGCAGGCCTCCTGCATGTGCGCTATCCGGACCTGCGACTGACGGACATGATTTTGCCGGACAGTCTGCGCTCGCGCCTGCACCGCGTGCTGGGAGAGCAGCGCCAACAAGCAAGCTTGCGCGAGCACGGGCTTGTTCCCCGTCGCAAACTGCTTCTGGTCGGCCCGCCAGGATCAGGCAAGACGATGACCGCATCGGCATTGGCCGGGGAGCTTCATCTGCCCCTTTTCATGATCGTCCTCGATGGTTTGATCACCAAGTTCATGGGAGAGACTGCCGGAAAGCTGCGGCTTGTTTTTGATGCAATGCAGGCGACGCGGGGCGTCTACTTCTTTGACGAATTCGATGCCATCGGCGCGCGTCGAGGCGAACGCCAGGATGTTGGCGAGATTCGGCGCGTGCTGAATTCGTTTCTGCAGTTTCTCGAGCAAGACGACAGCCACAGCCTGATTATTGCGGCAACAAATCATCCCGAGCTGCTCGACAGAGCTTTGTTCCGCCGTTTCGACGATGTCATCGAATACGCCGTGCCCGATCGGCCGATTATCGAGGCGCTGCTTCGGGCTCGACTCGACCGCTTCGACACCAGAGGGCTTGCCTGGAACGAGGCGATCTCTCAGGCAGAGAGACTGTCGCAGGCCGAGATCACCCGCGCGGCCGACGACGCTGCAAAAACCATCATATTGCGGGGGGGGAAGCGGATCACCTCGGAAGCGCTCATCGACGCTCTGAAGGAACGCCGGCAGGCTTCGCTGTCTGAGTAGCGACAGCACAGATCATAATGGCAGACGATTTTCCGCGCGACCGCGCCCATATCCACCTTCGCAACAACGGCATTCGGGAAGCCTATCGGCGGCCCAACCAACTTATACATGCACCGCCGCTGCCGGCGCGTG
The DNA here is from genome assembly GCF_003998485.1 of Mesorhizobium sp. M7A.F.Ca.CA.001.04.2.1. Classification (NCBI taxonomy): domain Bacteria; kingdom Pseudomonadati; phylum Pseudomonadota; class Alphaproteobacteria; order Hyphomicrobiales; family Phyllobacteriaceae; genus Mesorhizobium; species Mesorhizobium sp. M7A.F.Ca.CA.001.04.2.1. The sequence continues at coordinate 15,846 of NZ_RZQT01000085.1, read as the reverse complement.
ATCGGGCGTCGCATGCTGCGGCCTTGACGCAATCCATCGAACAAGCGGTCGAAAGTGCACGCCAGCAGATTGCGGCGCGTGACCCCCAGCTGTCGGTCGGCACGCCTGGCTTTTACCTCGAGATCGATCTGCCCATGTCCGGACGGGCGGCCCTCGACCAGTTGGCCGATCGTCGCCGGCACATGGAGCTGGTCGCCGTCCATGAGCCAACTCAACCCGGTGCTCCCATCACAGCGTCGGTGTTCCTGCCGCAAAGCGCGCAAGCCTATTATTTGCGGAAAGTCGAGGCGTATCGAGACGTTGACACTGACCGCGGCAGACCGCGCAACGAGCCGCTCGTCTCCCGCATGGAGACAGTCAGGCTGGCGACTGCACGATCGTTGTTTACCGACCACGACGACCTCTTCCCCCAGGCCGCTGACGAGCAGGTGTGGTGGGAAGTCTGGCTGCGCGACGGTCGCCGCGAGAACTTCGAGCACATTGCCGAAGCCCTGAACATCACTTTGCGCACGCATGCGGTCAGGTTTCCGGAGCGGGTGGTCATGCTGGCACTCGCCAGCACGGCAATGCTCGACCGCATGATTGCGCACAGCGATGTCGTCGCCGAGCTGCGGCGCGCGAAGGATACGCCGTCCTTCTTCATGGGCCTTGGTGGCGCGGAGCAAAGGGACTGGAGCGACGAGCTTCTCGGGCGCGTCAGACCGCCTCAATCCGATATTGCGGTCTGCATTCTCGACAGCGGCGTACGTCGCACCCACCCGTTGATCGAACCCGCACTTGCCGTTGAAGACTGGCACACCGTCAAACCGGCATGGGGCAGCGACGACACACCTGCGTGGAGCGGCCACGGGACGCGAATGGCAGGTGTCGGCCTGTACGGTGATCTGGTCCCGCTCCTGGTCGGAGGCGATCCAGTTCCATTGCCCTTTCGGCTGGAGAGTGTCCGTATCCTTCCGCCAGAAGACGAGGCAAACGATCCAGAACTCTATGGCGCGATCACCGCGGAAGCGATCGCCCGCGCCGAGGTGCAGGCGCCGGAGCGCCGCCGCGCGATCGCAATGGCTGTGACAAGCGCCAGTCCGGCGCGTGGAAGGCCCACATCGTGGTCTGCCGCTATCGACCAACTCTGTTTCGAAGAGGAGCAGCGACGCTTGATCGTTCTCTCTGCCGGCAACATCGGCGATGACCTCATGCCGGCCGAGCATTTGACGCGCAACGATCTGGAAGCAGTCGATGATCCTTCTCAGGCCTGGAATGCGCTGACGGTCGGCGCTTTCACAGAAAAGGTCGATATCATTGACACCGACTTTGCGGGCTACGCTCCGATCGCGCCGGTCGGCGAGCTCTCGCCGCGCAGTCGCACTTCGGTCGTTTGGGACAGGCAGTGGCCGGTGAAGCCCGAGGTCGTCTTCGAAGGCGGCAATCTCGCCCATGACGGTGTGTTGCCTGGCGAGCCGATCGACGATCTGCAGATATTGACCACTTTCTATCGACCCGAACTGCGCCACTTCACCACCCTCGGAGATACGAGCGCGGCAACGGCCCATGCCGCACGGATGGCGGGACTGATTCTATCAGCGCGCCCCGAGCTGTGGCCTGAAACGGTTCGCGCCCTGATCGTCCACTCGGCCGAATGGACTCCGGCGATGCGCGCACGCATCGATGCGTGCAACGGAGCGAAGGGCGAGATCCAGGCGCTCGTGCGGCGCTATGGTTACGGCGTGCCAGATCTTGGGCGCGCGCTTCTGTCAACGGTGAACGACCTCACGCTTATCGTTGAAGATGAGCTTCAGCCTTTCCAGCGCGAGGGCGGCGCGGCTGCCAAAACGCGTGACATGAAGCTGCATCGCCTGCCTTGGCCGAAGGAGCAGCTCGCGGCGCTCGGCGCTGCCCAGGTCGAGCTCCGCGTCACGCTGTCCTATTTCATCGAACCCAACCCCGGTGAACGCGGATGGACCCGCCGGCATCGTTACGCGTCCCATGGTCTTCGGTTCAGAGTAAAGTCAGCGACCGAGACAGTCGACGAATTCCGAGCCCGCATCAATCAGGCCGCTCGGGACGAGGAGGAAGGGGCGCCTGCTGGAGGCGGAGAAGAGTGGCTGCTCGGCACCTTCCGCGATCGCGGCTCGTTGCACGCCGATTTCTGGTCGGGCAGCGCCGCCGATCTCGCCGAGCGTGACGCGATCGGCGTGTTCCCGGTCGGGGGCTGGTGGAAGGAGAAGCCTTACCTGGAACGCGTCGACGCTCTGGCTCGGTACGCCCTGATTGTGACGATTCGGGCGCCTGGGGTCGATGTTGACATCTTCACACCCGTCGAAGCAGCCCTGACTGTCGAGACGTCGGTCGAGACCTGATGCAGCACTGTCCAAACCGGCCAACAACGGAGGTTTGACCAGCCTCTGGTGCCATGGCGGCTGGTGCTGGATCATCACGTCGGCAACAGGGATCATGCGCGGAGGACGATAGGCCGCCAAAGGAGCGGGCCAAGCGTGTCATAATGGCGCCCATGGTCACGCCCACAAGCCGCGCCCCCTGCGTCTACAGAGAGGTGCGCGTCTGCTTAGGCGGCCGAGACATCGCTTACCTGATCAACGCGCTCGCCGTATTTGCGCCTGTAAGCGGCAATGAAATCGTCGTCGCTACAGATGCAGCGGCCGCTGGAGTCCTTGGCCTTCGGATCGTGCAAGTGAGAGCCAAGGGGGCGCAGAAGATTCACCCGAGTGCTCGTCGTCGGGCTCATGGGAAACCCCGCACTATGTTTGACCAAATCCGCGGCAAGCATAATCCCGGCAAGCACCGACTGAAAGGCCATCGGAACCACAGTTCGAACGCGGCGACTTCCTTCGCTAAGCTGGAACACCAGACCGCCGCAGATAGCCTGCTGATAAAAGGAGCGCAGGGGCTGGCCAACAAACGGGGCTAGCGGTTCAAACGGCACAGCCATCGCTGTAGCCACGCGAACTACAAAGTCGTTGGGAACTCCGGCATTGGTCTGCAGGAGCGTTTTCACCTGCTCGTGTGCTTCCGGTATTCCGAGTTCCTCGGCAATCAGCTGGTGCTCGTCCTTGGATTTTCCGGATGGCAGGTACATGCAACAAAGGCAAGCCTGGCCGTCATCGAAACCATGCCGGGAGATACCGAGATCGTGCTCCTGCGTCCAAGCGTTTGCGATCCATCGCGGCAGTGCACCTTGGACAGCCAGACGGTCGGCGGCGGTGTCAAGCGCCACACCCACTTGGTCGAAGACCCAATTGCCCCGGCGCGCAACATATTCTGCCCACGTCAGAGGGTGCGCCTCGACCTCAAGGGCAGTCGATCTAAGGGCGGTGGCTGCAAGAACCGCTTTGGACATACCAATCTCCGCCTGGCCAGCCAATGCGTAGCGCTGCAGGTTTGAGAGTTCGATCGCTTCGTGATCGATTACATGCAGACGACCTTTGAGATCGGGTTGTCTCGCTAGCGCCCAAAGCGAGCCATGGCCTATCGCACCGAGCCCAACGAGGTGGGTTTCGCCAAGGTCGACTGGGAAGTCGATCGGGCCAGGCTCTCCGGCTTTGGTCTTGTCGTAGCTGCATAGCGAGAGGTCGATGGTTTCGTCCAACTCGGCGCCGGTCAACTGGGCAGCGAAGATAGTTCGAAAGACGTTGGCGGCGCCGAAGCAACTGGCGGCGCCAGCTCCATAAGGCAGCAGACTTGGGCCAGAGCCCACCGGGTCCGTACGCGACAGCTTTGCCGCCCAACCGTCCGATCCCACGAAAAAGATCGGGCACCGGAGTGATGGGCGCGTTACCCCTGCAACGACGCAGACGGTGGCAGACTTGCCGGAACGCCGGATGCCGACTTTTGGATTGATCGACTTTGCCAAGCGCTCCAGCGCTTGGGCTTGAGAGCTCGCCGCGCTGTCCAGCGGGAGTATCGCCAGAACCGGGTAGAGCCTAGCGAGCAATCTCACCGCAAGATCTAGTGTCGCCTGGCCTTCGGCGCAGGAAGCGGCCTGATGGTCGAAGGCGACTGCCACGACCTGCTTTTCAAGAGCTGCTTTGAAGTCTCCCAGATGAAAATCGGCCAGGACCTGAGATGCCGCCGTGGCGGCGCGATCGATGAAGTTAGCGAATGCCATTGTTCAACTCGATATCATGATCATTCGCGACAGTGCCGCGGGAGGGAGCGCATTCCATTTGGCCTTTTCGTCAAGCCGATAGGCGGCGACCCGAGCAAAATCGAAAGGCTCGCGGGCGAAATTCGGCACGACCAGCGACAGACACCCAACCGTGGTAGCAACCGCATAAGCGTCGTCCGTCGTCGAATGGTAGGCGCGGCCCGGATGGCTGTGAATCTGGGCCAAGAGTTTCAGGCCGCTTTTGTAGAGCCAGACATTGAGCCGGTGCAGTTCTTCGGCCGCAACGATCACGCAAACGCCATCGTTTGTCCGAATGTGACGCTGCGCCGGGATAACCGTCTCTGTTACGGCAAAGTGCCGCTCTTGCTGAACGCCGACCCAGAGCGCCATCCCCTCATTGCCCTCGCGACCAACTGAGCGCAGATGCCCATGCGTGGTCGAGATGCAGCCGCGCGGGAGAGTCACGATCGTTACATCTCTCAAACCAGTCATTCTTGTATCGCCTGAGGGGATACCACCATTCCTACGATTGTCGGTTGGAGTTGAATCTGCAACTGCTCTATAGGAACGATTCCGTACTTGATGATCTTGTCCAGGATGAAGGCCAAACAGCCTTCGCCAGAACCCCGATGAAGCAGCCATGGATCACCTGAATGGGCTGGATTGTCGTGGTATTCCCGGACGCCCGCCATGCACAGGAATGGTTCGTCCTCGGGACTGTTGGCCTGGATGAAGTCCGTCAGCGGCACGGCGTTCTGCTGGATGAGAGCTCCTATCATCTCCGGCGGCGTTCCGGGCAGCGGCGGACGTCTAAGCATTTTCAGGTATAGATCTTTCCGGGCAATCGGATGACGCGTAAACGGATCGACGAAGACCACGGACGGTGGTCTTAAGTCGTAGTCGGTGAAGTCGACCTCGCTCGCTGCGCTGACCACCCGTGGCTTTAACTTGGGGCTGGCGAAAATGAAGAAAGCGCGCGGAAAGGTCGCCTCGATCAAGAAGCAGCCCTGAGCCCGATAGACATCAGCATATGGCCGGAACCGGCCGATCTCCCGATCAAACTTCGCTCGGGAGACCTCCGGATCCACACTTTGGTGTTTAGGCACCTGCGACGCCCGCCTTCAGGCTGAGGAACAGGGTCACAGTATTCGGGAAACCGAAGTCGCCAAGCTTCTTGTCGACATCGAGCAAGTTGCCGGCCTCATCCTTGAATTCCCAATTCTCGGCTGGTTGGGCGACATTCTGCGTGTTCTCAAGGGCTTTGGTACGAATGACGTGAAGCGGCTGGTTGGGATTGGCTTCGACCTGCGTGGGCTGGCCGTTCACCACCACCGTGATCTCGATCTTGCCCGGTCCGCCGCCGTGATTATCGCCCTTACCCGAATCCTTCGACATTGTCCTACTCCTGTGGCTTGCCAACCGCCCCACGCCCTGGCGCCCACCTGCGAGTGAGACCGGCGGTCTTCAATCGTTCACCCGGCGCCACGGCCGCGAGTACGCGAAAGACAGGGGATAAGCTACCGAATCGGTGCTTGCTTTCTTTTATGGGTGACTTGAGCCGCAAGTAAATGGTCTCAAATTGCTCCTCACAACTATAATCGATTAGAGCAATGCAAAAATATTGGCGACACGCCTATTCATCTGCTCTCTCACTCGCCTGCTCCGTGCTTGGCAAGGGGAGCTTTGACTGCGTCACGCGTCCCCCAAGCAGCCGATTGCGCCGGCAGCGCCGTAGGAACCGTCGTTCAGAGTCTTCACCACTCAAGCAGCCGCATGGATGCAGCCGACGCTCGTCTCCACAAACAGCGCAAGTGGTGCCTTGTTGGATAAGGTCGCCTCGTCCCTGGTGCAGCATCTGTCGGAACGGGTCCGCTGCGAGACCATGCCTCATCATCGCCCATGCGCAGCAGCCGGCGGTCGATGCTCGTAAGGCGTTCTGCTCATTTCGTGGCGAAGGCGCTGCTCGACTCGCGGACATATGCGGGCACCGAGGCGGAGGCTGACCAGTCGGCGCCGCGTTCGCGGATGTCGCTTGCAATGTGCTCGCGTGCGTTTGCCGCCGGCGACCTTGCCGTCCTCGCCTGCTATGGCGAGCCGGCGCAAGCGGATTGCTCGATACTGCCGGCGAGGCTGCGGGCCGGTCCTAACGGCCGTTCACAAGAGCTTGCATCAGCAACTGGCAATCGGATCGATAACTTCGCGATCGCCGTTATGGCGCGGAGATGCGGTCTCGCCGGGTTGTGGCTGGCGCTTCGTTGTGGGCGGCGCGTCGTAGCCGAGGGAGCAGGGGCGGCGCCATGATCCAGACCGAACGCGCGCTGCAGCAGGTGCTTGAGTGGGGGCGTGCCCTGACCGGTTTCGCGGATGAGCATGCTGAGGAAGCGGTAAGGGGCGGCCAGTATATCCTGCAACGCATTCACCCGAGCCTGCGCGACACCAGCGCCCGCACCGGCCGCGATCCGCAGGACGAAACGCTGATCGTGGCGTTCTATCGCGAACTGGCGCTGCTGTTCTGGCTAGACGATTGCAACGACGTTGGCCTGATCGCGCCGGAGCAGCTCGCCGCCCTGGAGCAGGCGCTGGGGCACGGCGTACCGTGCGTGCTCTCCGGATTCGAGGGCTGCGCTCAGCTGCGCGCTTCGCTGGCTGCGCTCGCTTACGATCGTCACGACTATGCTCGGCTTCTCGACTATACCCGGTGCTACTGCGCGGCGCTGCGCGCCGGACACGCGCAGGCGGCAGGGGCGCGACGCTGGTCTTACGCCGAGTACCTGCACAACGGCATCGATTCGATCGCTTACGGGACCGTGTTCTGTTGCCTGTCGCTGCTGTGGGGGCTGGACATGGCGACCTTGCGCGCGCGTCCAGCGTTTCGCCAGGTCCTGCGGCTCATCTCAGTGATAGGGCGCCTGCAGAACGATCTGCATGGACGCGACAAGGACAGGTCGGCCGGCGATAACGCGGCGATCCTGCTTCTGCAGCGCTATCCGGCTATGCCTGTGGTTGAGTTCCTCAACGACGAGTTGGCCGGCCATACGCGCATGCTGCACCGGGTGATGGCGGAAGAATGCTTTCCCGCGCCGTGGGGACCGTTGATCGAGGCGATGGCGGCGATCCGCGCGCAGTACTACCAGACTTCGACCAGCCGCTATCGCAGCGACGCTGCAGGGGGAGGCCAGCGTGCGTCGGCCTGGACGCGCCGGAGGCGGCGGCTTGGGCGCGCTGCCGTCGGTTCGATCCGACGCAACGCCGTCGCCCGCTGCTACGGATGGAGCGAGCATGAGCGACACCGCCCTGAGCCGGGGAAGGACGAACATCTGGACATCGTGCTGGATCGGCGAACGGCGCCGGCCACGGTGGCCGCTGGCTGGGAGTACATCCATTTCGAACACTGCGCACTGCCCGAGTTGGACCTGACGCAGATCGACCTGCGCGCCTCGCTGCTGGGCAAGGCTATGCGCGCGCCGCTGCTGATCAGCTCTATGGCCGGCGGCATGCCACGGGCCGAGGCCATCAACCGGCATTTGAGCGAGGCAGCGCAAGCCTTGGGGATCGCCATGTGCGGTTCGCAGCGTGTGAGCCTGCAATCCCGCAACTCCCAGGGGCTAACGCGCGCGCTGCGCCGCCTGGCGCCAGACATTCCCTTGCTGGCCAATATCGGCGCCGCGCAACTGCGGGAGGCCGACGGCCTGGACCTGGCGCGTCGCGCGGTGGACGCGCTGGAGGCCGATGGGCTCATCGTCCATCTCAATCCGCTGCAGGAAGCGGTACAGCCGGAGGGCGACCGCGAACTGGCGCGGCGTCCTGGCGCTGATCGCTGGCGCCGCGCGCATCGTGGGCGTGCCGATGGTGGCCAAGGAAGTGGGGGCGGGCCTGTCCGCCTCGGTGCCTGTGCGCTCGTCGAGGCGGGCGTGGCGGTAATCGATGTCGCCGGCGCCGGCGGCACCAGTTGGGCCGCAGTGGAGGGCGAGCGCGCCCGCAATGCCGCCGACCGTGCAGTGGCGATGTCATTCGCCGATTGGGGGATTCCACCCTGACCAGCGTGCAGGCGGTGCGTCGGGCGCTGCCAACGGTGAAGCTGATCGCGTCGGGCGGGATCCGCGATGGCGTCGACGTGGCCAAGGCCATCCGCCTGGGCGCGGACATCGCCGGGCAGGCGGCCAGCGTGCTGGGCGCGGCGACAGTGTCCACCGGGGCCGTTGTCGCGCATTTCGAGATCGTCATCCGCCAGTTGGCCGTCGCCTGCTTCTGCACGGGCTCGGCTGATCTGGCGGCGTTGCGTCAGGCGCGCTTGTTGCCCTCGTCGCATTTGTCCGCCGGTTGATGTCGGCGTCGTCCGCACGCTAACAGCAGGCTGCTGAAATACCTACGCCAAAGACAGACTATTGATCCCCCTGGCGAGACGGCTCGATTGACGGGAGCGATGTGTTCATGGAGCAGCTGTTCACGATGAAGCGGTTGGAAGATTTCGTTCCAGCCGGTCATCCTGGTGCCCGCACCGGCTGATGATCAATGGAGCGCTGGTGCGGCTAGACGGCATCCTTTCCGGCATGTACGCCTGCAGTGCCAAAGGCGGTCGCCCCAGCGTTGCGCCGGAGAAATTGCTGCGGGCCGTGTGTTGCAGGTGTTCTACAGCGTCCGTCGGAATTGATGCAGCAGGTGCTGCTGTGGCAAGGCCAAGACCCGGGAATGCCGTCAGCTTTGATCAGGCGCTTCGGGCCGTCGGAAACGCGCGAAGAGTCCGGCTTTCGAAAAAGGCCGAACGCCTCAGATAAAGCCAGAACTCCTTGGGTCACCATCAAACCAATTTGACGCCCCGGGACAATTTCGTCCGGCATTGTCCGGTGTGCGACGATGTTGGGGATGCGACATAGGCGGATTGCCGTGTATTTAAACCGCTTTTCCTTTGGCACGCATATTGCGCCCTATCGGTAAACCTCGTCATGGGCCGGCGGCAATCGCTCGGAGATTGTCGAAATAGCACAATGATTTCTGCCGGGGTGACATCCGGCCCGACTAGAGCAGGACCTTTCAGATGATGCAGAAAAGCAAGCGGCCATACTCGCGGGGAAATAGTCGCGTCAGGGCTGCATGGACGCTCTTTCCTGGTTGTTTCGGCGGCGGACGCCAACTCTTCAATCGGCACCCGAACCAGTGCCTGGATGTCCAAGGAGCGCCCCTGTTGCGCGTGCCTGGCTGCACCCGCGTGCTGGCTCTCCTCCAAGGCGACGCTTCGGCGCTGCTGCAGACCGGCGACGAGAACCCAACTTCAAAATTAGCATTCCGAAAACCGAAAGAAGTGAACAGGTATGTCCAGGATCGGCGCTTTGACGCGCGCCGCATGGCGATCGGCAACTCAGACGCTGGCCAAGGGTTCGAAAAGTTTACACCCGACGCTAGCGCCGGCCGATTTCAAGCGCGCACTTACGATCAACGAACGATATGGCGGGCTCACTGTCAATGTCCCCAAAATGCCTTTCTGGCTGACCGGGGGTGAAGCCTTCGTCTACCGCCGGACTAGCCACGGCGAGCAGCAGTTCATGCAGGTCGATGCTGCCACGGGTTTCAAGCGGCCCGCTTTCGATCAGGCGCGTCTGGCGGCAGCGCTAAACAAGGTGAGCCATGAGAGCTATCAAGCCGGCAATCTTCCGTTCGACCGTTTCGAACTGAGTGAGGATGGTCGCAGGCTCGACTTCCAGATTGAAGACACCCGGTGGAGCTGCGACCTTGCAAGCTATGACTGTACCAGCACCACATTCGATGCAAGGAAAGGGGACCGTAGGGAGCTCAGCCACCGCTACACGCCGCCAGCGGAGAACAACCCCGACAAGAGCAACGCGTCGCCCGACGGCAAATGGATCGCCTATATCAAGAACTGCAACGTTTTCCTGCGCAGCGAGGACGGATTGCAGGATGTTCCTCTGAGCCGGGACGGAGCCGAAGGCAATTGCTACGTCTTTTCGACGCTGAGCTGGTCGCCGGACTCGCGCCACCTCGCCGCTTACCTTGTTCGCCCCGGCTATAGGCGAGAGGTCCGCTACCTCAATTCTTCGACGGACCAGTTGGAGCGGGAATATTCAACAAAATTCTATCCCAGGCCGGGCGATGTCCTTCCGCTGCCCCAGCCAGTCCTGTTCGACATTGCCGGCCGGCGCCAGATCGTGATTGACGGTGCCCTCTTCTCGAACGTCTTCGAACTTTCCCCTCTCCGGTGGTGGGCGGACAGCCGCGGCTTCACTTTCGAATATAACCAGCGCGGGCATCAGCTTTATCGCCTGGTCGAGGTAGACGCCGCCTCGGGCCGCGGGCGCTCCCTGATCGATGAGACCAGCGAGACATTCGTTGATTATTTGCCGCTGGGGCATGGCCAGGAGGATGCCGGAAAAATCTTCCGTTACGATGTCGATGACGGGAAGGAGATCATCTGGGCATCAGAGCGCGACGGGTATGAGCATTTGTATCTTTTCAACGGCCGGACAGGCGCGCTCGAAAACCAGATCACGCGAGGTGAGTGGGTCGTCCGGAGGGTCAACCATGTCGATCCGGTCAAGCGTCAGATCTGGTTCGAGGCGAGCGGGATGAACTCGCAGGAGGACCCCTATTGGGTCCATGCTTACCGCATCGGCTTTGACGGCAAGGGACTGACTGCACTGACGCCCGAACCGGCCAACCACCATATCGAGTTCTCGCCTGACAGGCGCTATTATGTCGATCTCTGGTCACGCATCGATCTGCCCCCGCGCATGGCACTCTACCGCGCCAGCGACAATGCCAAGCTCCAGCAGATCGAGACGGCCGACATTTCTGAGCTCGTCGCCGCAGGCTGGCAGCCGCCGCTCAGTTTCCATTCCAAGGGGCGCGACGGCAAAACTGACATCTGGGGCGTGCTCCACCTGCCAGCCAACTTCGACCCGACGAAGAAATACCCGGTTGTGGAGAATATCTATGCTGGACCCCACGGCTCCTTCGTCCCAAAATCCTTCTCGCGGTGGACAGAGCCGCTCACGCAGCTGGGCTTCGTCGTTGCTCAGATCGACGGCATGGGCACCAACAACCGCTCCCGCGCCTTCCATGATGTTGCTTGGAAGAATCTGAAGGACGCAGGATTTCCCGATCGCATTCTGTGGCACAAGGCGGCGGCCGCGCAATATCCATGGTACGACATATCCAACGTCGGCATTTTTGGCGCATCCGCCGGCGGCCAGAGTGCAGTCAGCGCGCTGCTCTTTCACCCCGATTTCTACAAGGTCGCCGTCGCCAAAAACGGCTGCTTCGACAACAGGATAGACAAGACCTGGTGGAACGAACTTTGGATGGGGTGGCCGGTCGGCATTGAATATTCGCAATCCTCCGCCGTTGACAATGCTCACAGGCTGCAGGGCAAGCTGATGATCGCGGTCGGCGAAATGGATGATAATGTCGATCCGTTTTGCTCGTTCCAGCTTGCCGATCGACTCATCAAGGCAGGAAAAGATTTTGACATGGTCTACGTTCCTGGTGCCAATCACCATACTCTAGGCACCTACACCGAGCGCAAACTCCTAGACTTCTTCGTTCGCAACATTCTCGGTCAGACCCCGCCCGACTGGAACACCAAACCGATCGAGCTGGAATAGCTTGTGGCTCTTGCAATTGTTAGCTCGCCTTATCAGCTGTAATCAGGGCGAGGCGCGAGCAAATCTGCACCGAAGGACGATCGTGGAGTCTAGGACTTGCGCTGCGTATTGAGGATCGGCTCGCCGCGGCGTTGGTCTGAGCAAACTGCTTGATAGGCACGCCTGCAGACCGCGTGTGTGCGATTGCAAGATCCCCTATCAGCCTGGTGTGAAGCGTTCAGGGGAAAAGCCGCACCCAACGCCGCTTCCGCTCGCCGTAACGCTACGGCGGTGCGGCCCACCGATCCGCTCGACGAGCATTGGAACACATAGGTCCCCGAACGGACGATTGCCTTGGCAATAGAAGACCCTCGTCGGTCATCGCCGCTGTGGGTGGCAGCCCGTCGGTCTGGAGCTGCCACGATTCTCATCCTCGCGTCACATATGAGCTGAAGCTTTCCGGATCGGGTATCCAATCGGCATCCAGTTGCTCGGCGATATGGTTGAATTCTGCCCTCAGGACAAGAGTGAGTAGAGCAGCCCCGCTACGAAAATCCCATCCTGGTTCGTTTGACGCATCGACTATTCAGATTGATTGGCGTGATACCCGGCGCGGCCGCAACACGCGAGGCCGTCAACCGCTGAGCAGAAAACCAGCCTTCGCCTTCCGCGGCGGCGGACCTCGTCAGCCTCTCGAAAGCTTGCCTGAGTAGGTTGCTCATGTGATCTGTGGAAGTGAGGATAGCGTGCACCCGTACAAACTAGACATTCATCGTGGCAGCTTGGCTGCAGGTGCAGCACGCCGTACCGCACGAGCAAGCGGACAGGCCGGCCAAGCCGGTTTTGAGCAGCACTTGGGCGAACTGCAGGCGGCGGACGAGTTGATGGGTGCGCTAGGCGAGGAGGTCCTCGTCAATGGCTCGCATGGTAAAGGTGAGTTGAGACCAACGAAGAGGCAGAGGATCCAAAGCAATCTGCAGCATGCTGTCACTGAGCGGCAACCAGGTGAGGTTGGCAACTCAGGCGCTCGCGTGATGATGCAACTCCCCACCGATCAGGTGGGTACATCGGAACGGGAGGCGCAACTTGTGATGCAGGGGGACGAGCACGAATACACCCCAGCACCGCATCTCGACGGGTCGATGCCCTCGACAGTGCAGCCGGATCGTCCAATTGTGGTCCCCGACGGTGCCGACAAGCGTCCTGTTTATTCCAACGATGCCACCGCCATCGAAGGGCTGAAGTCAGCACTCCTTGCGGGTAAAGCCAGGCCGGACACGGTCACTCGCAGCACAAATTCTCTTTTCGGCTTTAGTCGTTGGCTCTTTCAAAACAACAAGCCAGGGCTTGCTGCTCGGCTTTACCATCCGTCGCTGAGCCAGGATCTCGAGGAGTACGAGAGTAGGGGTGGTTCCTCCACCGTGGCTGGCGCACTGCGTCAATTGATGAAGTCGATGGGCGGAGCCGGCCCGATTGTGGGTCGCGCTGTCCTGAACCCCCATCCTGACGACGCCGCGCTCACCAGACATTTCAGATCCGCGAGCGGCTACGCAACTGCTCTTAACCATTTCAGTCATTACCTACGTCAAAATGACAAGCTCGGAATTGCGGGTCGCATTTACGATAAATCGCTGGATAAAGATGTTGAGAGCTACAAGGCCGCCTCCTCTAATGGTGGAGCTCCGATCGAATCTGCGCTGGTTTATCTCCGCAAGAACCCGCCGCGCGTTATACTCGGGAATCATCTGGAAAACGCGGTCAGCATGGAGGCTCGTCCCCGTGGCGACGCTGCTCAGCATACCGCACCACAGCAGGGATTCGATTGGCCAGAGGAGCTCCTGCCGGTAGGTTATAAGGAGGGCACCGATCTACCATTGTCTCTCGCCCCAACCGCGCACCAACACCAAGCGCCCGACTTTGGAGAGGCCGTCCCTCACTTGAACTGGCGCCACGGCGACCAGGGCGCCCCGGAGGAGCTGGTAGCTGCACGGGACAGGAGCAGCCCGCTGCCAAGCGAGGCGGTGCCACATAAATCTGGACGGGGACTCGCTACGCAGCCCAGATTGTGGGCGGAGAAATCCGCCTCGCCAGAGCTCTTTCGACGGCGGGCGGAGCAGGCTCTGCCGGCGTCCGCCAGAGGTGTGGAGACATCCTCCGCGGTTGATGAAGCCGCGCAGGCCGCTCGCCAAGCTTTGGCTTGGTTGCAGCAGGAGATGGAGGGGATCGAACCGATGCAGGATCCTCATGAGGTGGCTACACCGGAATGTGAGGCGCAGCTCGTCAGGCAGAGGGATGAGCACGAATCCACCCCAGCACCGCATCCCGGAGGTGGTGGGTCGATGCCCTCGACAGTGCAGCCGGATCGTCCAATTGTAGTCCCCGACGGTGCCGACAAGCGTCCTGTCTATTCCAACGATGCGACCGCTATCGAAGGGCTGAGGGCAGCATTCCACGCGGGTAAGGCCAAAGCGAACACGGTCACTTACAATGTAAATTCTCTTTTCGGCTTTAGTCGGTGGCTCCTTCAAAACAACAAGCCAGGGTTTGCTGCTCGGCTTTACCATTCGTCGCTGGATCAGGATCTCAAGGAGTACGAGAGTACGGGTGGTTCCTCCACCGTGGCTGGCGCACTGCGTTACCTCAAGAAGTCGACAGGCGGAGCCCCGATTATGGCTCGCCCTGTCGTGATCCCCTATCCTGACGATGCCGAGCTCATTAGAAATTACAGAGCCGCTTCGACCAAGGAGTACCTGGCAGCGCCTGCGACCGGACGGAATCCAGATACCGTGGGCGGCTATACAAATTTTCTTAGACATTTTAGTCAGTACCTGCGTCAAAATAACAAGCTTGGGATTGCGGCTCGGATTCACGACAAATCGCTGGATAAAGATGTTGAGAGCTTCAAGGCTGTCTCCTATGGTAATAGGCTAAGTATCAGTTCTGCATTGGCTCACCTCCGGGATATCCTGCCGCGCATTGTGCTCGGGCGCGAAACTGTCCTTTCTGCTCATCCGGCAGACGCAGTCACCAGGCGCGTTGGGGCCGCTGCTGAAGCTGGGCCAGCGGCACCGGCAAGAGCTCCCCAACCCGCCTCGCCAGCAACCGCTAGGCTGCCAGGCACCTACCGCGGCCTTCCACTGGTTGATGTGACCACACTGACTACCAGTTCCTCTGGGGCTCAGATCGGGGCGCTCGATCCGACAGCCCCGTCCAACGTTGCAACGGGGCGGGTGCTCGGCGCCGCCGAATGGCTGAGCGACGCCCATATCCAGAGAGATTACAATTTGCTGGAGGGGCAACTGCAGGGGATCAATCCGGCGCTCGCTGCCCGGACTCGGCTGGTGGATCCTTCCGTATCCCATCTACTGCGACACACGTCGCCGCAAGACGCTCGAGGCATATTGCAGTCCATCTATAATCAAAACAACGCCACAGCCGACTTCCTGTTCTTGCCAGTGAATAATGGCACGGCTACTAGCCCCGGCACCCATTGGTCGCTGCTGCTCGTTGATCGCCGCGACCCGGAAAGGCGGTTCGCCTATCACTACGACTCCCTCCAGCGAGAGGGATATAACGACGTGCCTGCAAAACAGCTCGCAGGACTGCTGAATGCCACCTTGGCGCCAGCCCCCATGGCCAGACAGACGAACCATTATGATTGCGGCGTATTTGTCCTGGAGGGCACGTGGGCGCTGGTTGAACGATTGGTGAAAGGGCAGCGGCCAGACCACGAGCCGCTGCCCCTCGACAACCTCGTTGCCGATCGGCAGGCGCTGCAAGACCGGCTAAGGAGGCGCTTGCCGCACGAGGAAGAGCCGCGGCAGCTGCTGGAGGATGAACCCGCCTCCCCACCGATGATGGCATTCGAGCCAGGGGAACTGCGGCAACTGTTGGAAGACGAGCCTGCCTCCCCACCAATGATGGCGTTCGAGCCAGGGGAACTGCGGCAACTGTTGGAGGACGAGCCTGCCTCCCCACCAATGATGGCGTTCGAGCCAGGGGAACTGCGGCAGCTGTTGGAGGATGAACCCGCTTCCCCAACGATGATGGCGTTCGAGCCAGGGGAACTGCGGCAGCTGTTGGAGGATGAACCCGCTTCCCCATCGATGATGGCGTTCGAGCCAGGGGAAC
>NZ_RZQT01000084.1:0-25422 GCF_003998485.1 Mesorhizobium sp. M7A.F.Ca.CA.001.04.2.1 | reverse complement strand
CATCCCTGAGTTTGTCGGCCGTCTGCCGGTCCTGGCGACGCTGGAAGATCTCGATGAACCGGCGCTGATCCAGATCCTGACCGAGCCGAAGAACGCGCTGGTCAAGCAGTATCAGCGGCTGTTCGAGATGGAAAATGTCGACCTGACCTTCCATGAGAACGCTCTTTCGGCGATCGCCAAGCGCGCCATTGAGCGCAAGACCGGCGCGCGCGGCCTGCGTTCGATCATGGAGGCGATCCTGCTCGACACGATGTTCGAGCTTCCCGCACTCGAAGGCGTGCGCGAAGTGGTGATTTCGGAGGAGGTGGTGACCGGCAGTGCCCGGCCGCTCTACATCTACTCCGAGCAGAAGGAAAAGAAGGGCAATGTCAGCGCCTGACATGAGCCCGCAGCGAAATTCTGAAACGGCGCCGCAAGGCGCCGTTTTGCTGTCGCACAGCGGTTTTGCGCGGCGTACGGGCTGGCGTCGCAAATGTGTCACTCGCGGACGGGTTGGGAGTGCGGATTTGGACACGCCCCTTGATCTTTGGGGGTCGTGCATCCAACTAACTGGAGAAGGCCGAGGTGCCCGATTTCTGTGCTGTAAAACTCCCGTCACAAACGGTGGTAGGCGGAACGATCCCCGGTCGTTAATATAAGATTCGCGGTTGGCTCAATTAGCGGCCGCGACATGAAAGGTTGGACAATGGCCAAAGTATCCAAGGCACCCAGCGACGGCGTCTTCGCAGTTCTCCCACTGCGCGACATCGTGGTGTTCCCGCACATGATCGTTCCGCTCTTCGTCGGGCGTGAGAAGTCGATCAAGGCGCTGGAAGAGGTGATGGGTCAGGAAAAGCAGATCCTGCTTGCCACCCAGATGAATGCCGCCGATGACGATCCCGAGCCCGATGCCATTTTCGACATCGGCACGCTCGCCAATGTGCTGCAATTGCTTAAGCTGCCCGACGGCACCGTCAAGGTTCTGGTCGAAGGCGCTTCGCGTGCGAAAATCGTCTCGTTCACCGACCGTCCCGATTTCCACGAGGCCCGCGCCGCGGCGCTGGTCGAGCCGGAAGAGGAAGAGGTCGAGGTTGAGGCGCTGGCGCGTTCGGTCGTCACCGACTTCGAAAATTACGTCAAGCTGAACAAGAAGATCTCGCCCGAAGTGGTGGGTGCTGCCAGCCAGATCGACGACTACTCCAAGCTCGCCGACACGGTTGCCTCGCATCTCGCCATCAAGATCCCCGAGAAGCAGGAGATGCTGGCCACGCTTTCGGTCAAGGAGCGGCTGGAAAAGGCGATGGGCTTCATGGAAGCCGAAATCTCCGTCCTGCAGGTGGAGAAGCGCATCCGCTCGCGTGTCAAGCGCCAGATGGAGAAGACGCAGCGCGAGTACTACCTGAACGAGCAGATGAAGGCGATCCAGAAGGAACTCGGCGAAGGCGAGGACGGCCGCGACGAGGCCGCCGAGATCGAGGCGCGCATCAAGAAGACCAAGCTCTCCAAGGAGGCCCGCGAAAAGGCGGAAGCCGAGTTGAAGAAGCTCCGGACGATGTCGCCGATGTCGGCTGAATCGACGGTCGTGCGCAACTATCTCGACTGGATCCTGTCGATCCCGTGGGGCAAGAACTCCAAGGTCAAGCAGGACCTGGCTTTCGCGCAGAACGTGCTCGATACCGACCATTTCGGCCTCGACAAGGTCAAGGAGCGCATCGTCGAGTATCTCGCCGTGCAGAGCCGCCAGAAGAAGCTGAAGGGGCCGATCCTGTGCCTCGTCGGCCCTCCCGGTGTCGGCAAGACCTCGCTCGGCAAGTCGATCGCCAAGGCGACTGGACGCGAGTTCATCCGCATGGCGCTGGGCGGCGTGCGTGACGAGGCCGAGATCCGTGGCCACCGGCGCACCTATATCGGCTCGATGCCCGGCAAGGTCATCCAGTCGATGAAGAAGGCCAAGAAGTCCAACCCGCTCTTCCTGCTCGACGAGATCGACAAGATGGGCCAGGACTTCCGTGGCGATCCGTCATCGGCGTTGCTCGAGGTCCTCGATCCGGAACAGAACTCGACGTTCATGGACCACTACCTCGAGGTCGAATACGATCTGTCGAGCGTCATGTTCGTGACGACGGCGAACACGCTGAACATCCCGGCGCCCTTGATGGACCGCATGGAGATCATCCGTATCGCCGGCTACACCGAGGACGAGAAGATCGAGATCGCCAAGCGGCACCTGATGCCTAAGGTGATCCGCGATCACGCGCTGCAGCCGAAGGAGTTTTCCGTCGGTGAGGACGCGATCCGCGCCATCGTCCAGACCTACACCCGTGAAGCGGGCGTCAGAAGCCTGGAGCGCGAGCTGATGAAGCTCGGGCGCAAGGCGGTGACCGAGATCCTGAAGACGAAGAAGAAGACGGTGAACATCACGGCGGCGAACCTCGCCGATTACCTCGGTGTTGAACGCTTCCGCTTCGGTCAGGTCGAGGCTGACGATCAGGTCGGTGTCGTTACCGGACTCGCCTGGACGGAAGTCGGCGGCGAGCTGCTGACGGTCGAAGGCGTCATGATGCCCGGCAAGGGCCGCATGACGGTGACCGGCAATTTGCGCGACGTGATGAAGGAATCGATTTCGGCGGCGGCCTCCTATGTCCGCTCGCGCGCCGTCGATTTCGGCATCGAGCCGCCGCTGTTCGACAAGCGCGACATCCACGTGCACTTGCCGGAAGGCGCCACGCCGAAGGACGGCCCGTCTGCAGGTGCTGCCATGGCGACAGCTATTGTGTCGGTACTGACGGGTATTCCGGTCCGGGCGGATGTGGCGATGACCGGCGAGATAACGCTTCGCGGCCGCATCCTGCCGATCGGCGGGCTCAAGGAGAAGCTGCTCGCCGCACTGCGCGGCGGCATCAAGAAGGTGCTGATCCCGGAAGACAATGCCAAGGATCTGGCGGAGATTCCGGACAATGTGAAGAACGGCATGGAGATCATTCCGGTCTCACGTGTCGGCGAGGTGTTGCGCCACGCGCTGGTGCGTATGCCGGAGCCGATCGAATGGGTCGAGCCGGTCAATCCGCCGGCTGCGACAGACAGTGCCGACGACGCTGGAAAGTCCCTGGCGCATTAGAGCGCCGGGCGTCCATCTGGACGCACAAAGGACGCTCTAACGCCCAGACTTGCGCATGGCCCTTGCCGCAAACCGGCTACGGTTTTCGGGGCCATGCGTTGGTTTTCGTCGAGGTTGCAGCGCACAAACGGAGAGCCGGGCCTGACGCCCGGCTTTTTCATGTGAAAAACCCCGGAATTCCGGGCTTTTTCCGCTTTTTTCCTGCCTTTTCGACTTGGTTGCGGGAGCGCTTCTTTCTAAAGTCCGTTTCCTGCCGGATGAGTCGATAGTTCCGGTGTTCTCATGGAAGGGAATTTTTATGAACAAGAACGAACTGGTGTCCGCTGTCGCCGACGCCGCGAGCATTTCGAAGGGTGACGCGCAGTCGGCGGTCGATGCGGTATTTTCCGTGATCACCGGCGAACTGAAGAAGGGCGGCGATGTCCGGCTTGTCGGCTTTGGCAATTTCACCGTGTCAAAGCGTGCCGCCTCGACCGGCCGCAATCCTCAGACCGGCGCCGAAGTGAAGATCCCGGCGCGTACCGTGCCGAAGTTCTCGGCCGGCAAAGGCCTCAAGGACGCAGTCAACTAAGCGTTTTTTCTTTTCAGAGACCTCAGAAAAGCCGGGCTTGCCCGGCTTTTCATTTTGGTGCCCTACGTTGGTTCATGCGACCAGAAAAGCCGGGCTTGCCCGGCTTTTCATTTTGGTGCCCGACGCTGACGCGACGCGGCCGGCTTATGCGGTCGGCGCATCAGTGCGCATAAGACCTTCCTCCTTGAGATCCGTCCAAAGTGCTGCGGGCAGTTTCGCATCGAGCAGCGAGCGATTGCTCTCGACCTCGCTCGGCCGTTGGCCACCGGGGATCACCGAAACGACTGAAGGATGCAGCAGCGGGAATTGCAGGGCGGCCTCGATCAGCCTGACACCATGACGCTTGCAGACGTTCTCGATCCCGGCGACCCGTTCGAGTATGTCCTTCGGCGCTTCGGAGTAGTTGTAGTAGGCTCCGGGCTTCGGCCCTGTTGCGAGGATGCCGGAGTTGTAGGGTCCGCCGAGAACGATGCCGATGCCGCGTGCCTGGCAGAGCGGCAGGAAGGACGTCAGCGCCTCCTGTTCCAAGAGCGTATAGCGCCCGGCCAGCAGGAACAGATCGAAGTCGCCGCGCTCAGCCAGCGTCTGCGCGACCTGCCATTCATTGATGCCGCCGCCGAACGCCTTGATCACGCCCTGGTCGCGCAGCGACAGCAGGCCGTAATAGCCCGAGCGCATGAACTCCTCGATGCGCCGGTCGGAGGCTTCCTTGCTGCCATGCGTGAAGATGTCGACATCGTGCACGAAGAGTATGTCGATCCGATCGACGCCGAGGCGCTCAAGCGAGGCTTCGAACGAGCGCATGACACCGTCATAGCTGTAGTCGTACACCTCGCGGCGTGATGGCGTGTCGAAGAACTTGCCGATGCCGGTGCGCTCTTCGGGCGGGCAGGCACGCATGATGCGGCCGACCTTGCTCGACAGCACATAGTCAGCGCGCTTCTTACCGCGCAGGAACGGGTTGAGCCGCGTTTCCGAGAGGCCGAGCCCATAGAGCGGCGCGGTGTCGTAGTAGCGGCAGCCGGTCGCCCAGGCGGCCTCCAGCGTGGCGTTGGCGTCCTCGTCGGAGACGGCACGGTAGAGATTGCCGAGCGGCGCCGCGCCGAAGCCGAGCTCGGTGAAACTGATGCCGCCATTGCCGATGCGGTCGAAATGCCGTGTCTTCATATCCTGCTGTTTGCCTCGCCTGATTTGTCTGACATGACACTATCACGCCTGTGATCAGGCAAAAGCATAGCTGCGCGTTGGACACGCATTTTCGCGGTTGCTAGCATGAACGAAATCAAGCTGTTCGTGGCAGCAAGAGCGGGCAAATACCAAGGTGATTTTTCAATGGCGGGTTTGCGGTGAGCGACAAGAGCAAAAGCCTGTTCGAGACCGCACTTGAGGAGCTGGGTGGCGTGCTGGCACGCATCGACGAAAGCCGGATCGACGCCGCCTGCAAAATGCTGGCCGGCGCGCGACAGATCGTCGTCTATGGCTGCGGCCGCGAGGCCTTGCAGGTCAAGGGTTTTGCCATGCGGCTCTACCATTTGGGCCTGCCGGTTTCCGTGGTCGGCGACATGAACACGCCGCCGCTGGGGCAGAGCGATGTCTTCCTGGTCAGTTCCGGGCCGGGAGAAACCTCGACCGTGCTGACCCTGATGCAGGTCGCGCGCCAAGCAGGTGCAACCAATCTCCTGCTGACCGCCCAGGCCGAAGGCAGCGCGGCAAGGCTTGCCGACTTCACGCTGCTCATTCCCGCGCAGACCATGGCCAACGATCAGGGGGCGCAAAAAACATCGGTCCTGCCGATGGGCTCGGTGTTCGAAGGCGCGCTGTTCCTGCTGTTTGAGGTGATGGTGCTGAAGCTTAGGGAATTGACCGGCGCGTCGCCCGAAGCCATGCGCGCCCGCCACACCAACATGGAATAGATCATGCGCTATGAACTGATGCTGCCACACCAGATCCGCAGGGCGATCGCCGAGAATTGGCCGGTCGCTCTGCCGCTCGGCGTGCTGGAATACCATGGCGAGCACATGGCCGTCGGCATGGACACGCTGGCCGTCATCAAGACGCTGGAGCTGTTCGAAAAGGAGAAGGACGTCGTCATCCTGCCGCCCTTCTACTACGGTGCGGCAAGCTATGCGGTGGCGCCGCCGGAAGGCAGCGGCTCGGTGCAGGTCGGCGGCAACGCGCTGGCGCCGTTCGGCGAGGAACTGTTCTACAGCCTGCTGCGCATCGGCTTCCGCAACATCCACGCCATTATCCACCACCAGACCGAGAACTTTGTCGCCGGCATGCCGACCGATCTGGCGTTCAAGGCCGCCGGCCGCCAGGCGATCTTCCGCTTCCTCGAAAAGGAGCGCGGCGAGGGCTGGTGGGGGTCGCAGGCGATGGCGGACTATTATTCAGGACACGCGGCGGGTGAAAATTTCTTCAACTGGGTGCAGGTGCATCCGCTGATGTCGGCTGACATGAACGGCAAGTACCCGTTCGACCATGCCGGCATCGGCGAGACCTCGCTGATGCTGGCGCTATGCCCGGAGGCTGTCGATGCCAATCACTTCGCCGACAATACCGGCTGGTATACGGCGAGTGCCAAGGACGCCTCGGCCGAGCTCGGGCAGAAGGGCGTGGCCATGATCATGGATCATCTGCGGATGATTCTAAGGCCCTAGCGCGGTTCTTCCTTCTCCCAAGGTAAGAGGGCGCCATGCTACTTCACCGCGCCCGCGGTCATGCCCATGATCAGATAGCGCTCCAACGCGATGCCAATGACGGCGAGCGGCGCGATGGCCGCCATCGCTAGTGCCGCCATCGACCACCAGTTGATGCCTTGCGAGCCGGTCTGGCTCGCCACCATGACGGGAATTGTCTTGGCGTCGGTCGAGGTCAAAAGGGCGGCGAAGAAATACTCGTTCCAGCACAGCACCATCGCCAGGATGAAGGCGGCGACCATGCCCGGCAGCGCGATCGGCATGACGATGCGGAAGAACGCGCCCCAGATCGACAGCCCGTCGACAAGGGCGGCTTCCTCGAGCTCGACCGGGATCGAGTTGAACTGGTCGCGCATGATCCAGATGACGATCGGCAGCACCATCAGCGTGTAGAGCAGGATCAGCCCGATGCGCGTGTCGAGCAGGCCGACCTCGCGGTAGAGCACCAGGAAGGGCAGCGCCAGCACCACCGGCGGCAGGATCAGCTGCGACAGGAAGAAGAACGAGATGTCCTCGTTCTTGAACCAGGCGAAATGGTAGCGATAGCGGGTGAGCCCGTAGGCGGCGAGGCTGCCGATGATGATGGCGAGGCTCGACGCGCCGACCGAGGTGATCACCGAATTCATGAAGCGCTTGAGGAACTCCTCGCGCACGGTCGAGGTCTGGAAGATCGAGTCCGGCGACAGGCCGAGCGAACGCCAGCCCTTCCAGTCCGGCTGGAAGTCGACGAAGGGGATGAGATGGCCTTGCGTGACGTCGACTGCGGTCTTGAACGAGGTCGTGATCGTCCAATAGATCGGGAACAGGCAGATGAACGCCCAGAAGGCCAGCGCGCCATAGATGAAGACGCGGCTGGCGAGGAAGCTCGCCGGCGAGCGGATCTCCGAGGCGACATATTCGGTGGTCTGAACGCTCATCGGGCTCAATTCACCCCCATCTTGCTTTAATTGACATTGCGGACAAAACGGTTGGCAAATTTCAACAACCACGTGACGAACACGACGATGATCACCAGATAGGCCATCGCCAGCATGGTTCCGTAGCCGACATTCGAGCGGTCGCGGTATTCGCGGTAGATGAAGCTCGACACGGAATCGGTGGCGCCGCCGGGGCCGCCGGACGTCACGGTGATGATGATGTCGGCAAGCTTCAGCTTGAAGATGATGCGCAGGACCACCGCCGTCACCGACACCGGCAGCATCAGCGGGAAGGTGACCTGCCAGAAGGTCTGCCACGCATTGGCGCCGTCGACGCGTGCGGCTTCGAGCACCTCGCGCGACATCGCCTGCAGCCCGGCCAGCAGCATGATCATCATGAACGGAATGAAGGTCCAGGCATCCAGTATCATGATCGATATGCGCGCGATGATCGGATCGGAGAAGAAGGCGGGATTTTCCCAGCCGAGATGGCGCGCCAGCGTTGCGGCCGGTCCGAACCTGTATTCCATCAGCGATTTTCCGATCATCCACGACACCGCGACCGGCGACAGCATCAGCGGCATCAGGAAGACGACGCGGAAGAATTTTCGCGCCCGGATCTGGGCATTGAGGAGCAGCGCCAAGCCGAAGGCAATGACATATTCGACCGCCACCGCCAGCACGTAGAGCACCATGTTGAACAGCGCGTTGCGGTAGTAGGGATCGCCCAGCATCTGCCAGAAATTGTCGAGCCCGTTGAACCGGCGGCCGCTGAAGGAACTGAGGTTCCAGTCGGTGAGCGCGATGTAGAAACCGAACAGCGTCGGGAAGATCACCATGGCGATGGTGAACAGCAGCGCCGGCAGCAGAAACAGGGCACGCTGGCCGTCTTCGCCGCGCGTCAGCACCTGGCCGACACCGATCGCCACGCCCCACAGCACATAGGCATAGACGACGGGGCGCCAGGTCTCGAAGCCGATCGTATCGGGGCTGCCCTTGTAGAGGATCTCCAGCACGATCGTCGCCAGCAGGCCAAGCGTCGCAACGGCCATCAGCGCCCAGCCAAGGCGTTTACGGCCTGGAGAGATCAGATCGGAAGTGCCGGCATCTGCCGGCCACGGGTTCGCGGTCGATGTCTGGTCAGCCACAAATCTCGCCCGTTTGAAGGCTCTCGAGGAGCCGGAGCCTGTCTAAAGTGGTCCGGCGTTGCCGCCGGACCACGGTTCATAGGCCAGCCTACATGCCGAGCGAAGCTTTGTAGAGCTTGATCTGGTTGTCGCGGCCGATCTGGTCGGTCAGCTTCTCCCATGCCGCCGCGATGGCGTCGGCGCCTTCCTGCGCCTTCATCTTGCCCGCGAAAGTGTTGGCCAGGATGTCCTCGGCGGCGCTGTAGTACTGGAAGATGCCGGGGATGCGTGGCTCGATCGCCGCGTTCGGATGGTTGTAGCTGTCGGATTCCGATTTGAGGTAGGAGGTGATGAAGGCCTCGTCGTAGCCGGCCGCCACCCATTCGGGAATGTCGAAATGCGAGTTGCGGTAAGGCTGGAAGCCCGACGGATACATCGCCGTCCAGATCGACAGGTCCTTGCCGCCGAGATGGGCTGCAGCGGACCATGCCGCCTTCTTCTTCTTTTCGTCGGCATCGACGCGGGCCATGACATAGACGCCCCAACCGAGATAGGCGCAGTTGGGCGCATAGTTCGGGCCGCTGGCGAGCTTGTCCCAGGCGCCGGTCTTCGCATTGTAGACATCGTCCGAGCCCGGCAGGATCGAGAAGCCGGTGACGTCGCCGACGACGGAAGAGTCGTTGGTCTTGACGTTGGAGCCGACGTCGCCCCACCAGGTGACCATCGAGCCGGTGCCGGCCAGGAACTGCTGGAAGGCGGTCGTGTTCGGATCGGCGTTGATCTGGTCGGCGGGTTCGGAGGGCAGCGCGTCGATGACGTCCTGGATGGCGCGCACCCAGGCCGGATTGTTGACGCGCGGCTTCATCGTGTCGGCGTCGAACAGCCAGGCCTTGTCGTCGGGGTGCTTGGCATAGGCGGTGGCGCGGCTGCCAAGGAAATAGAAGCCGAAGCCGCCCCAGGGCTTCGGCGCGTCGAGATAGCCATAGACGTCCTGGTCCTTGAGCTTCTTGCCCTTCAGGAACTTGGTCACCGCCTGAACCTGCTGCCAGGTCTTCGGCACGCCCCATTCACCTTCGCCGCCGCCGTCCTTCCAGGCCTTGGCGAGGTCGGCATCGGCGAACACGTCGGTGCGGTAGTTGAAGTTGTGCGCGTCGCCGTCGACGGTCACGCGGTATTGCTTGCCGTCCCAGGTGCCGACCGGCGGCTTCAGATAGCTGACCAGATCGTCGAAATCGATCTGGGTCTTGACCCAGTCGGGCATTTCCGACGTCAGGCCCTTGCCGCAGACATCGCCTTCGAACGGCGCGCCCATTTCGATGATGTCGAAGTCGACGGTCCCGGTCGCGATCGACTGCTGCAGGCGGGCGTTGTAGTCGGCCTGCGCCAGGTCGATCCAGTTGATCTTGGCGCCGGTATAGGTCTCCCATGGCTTCAGGAAGCCGCGGAACAGCACATTGTGCAGGTTCTGGTTGTTGAGACCCATGAAGGTCAGCTCGACGCCGGCGAATTCGCCTTCCTTGACATTGGCCTTGGTGGCTTCGAGGCAGAGTTCACCGACCTTCTGGAAATCGGCGTCCGTCGGCTGGCCTTTGCCGACGCCGGGGATCTGCAGGATTTTTGTGCGCAATTCGCTTGCCGCGGAGGCCGGGCGCGTCAAGGCGCCAAGTCCGGCGCCGGATGCGGCTGCGATCGCGGCCATGCTTGCCGCACCCTTCAATATGTCGCGCCTTGTGGCGCCGGCTCGAACCAGTTTGTCGTAAAGACCCGTTCTCATCGCCTATTCCTCCCAGAACATCAGTGTGAATAAATCGGCCAACTGTCGGACGCCGGAGCGCCAACGATGCTCCCGTTTCGGAAACGAATTAGGCAGGACCCCACCCTGCGTCGATTGAAGTTCCGATTGCGGATCGGGCACCGACATTTTGACCAGCGCCTGCCACTATTCTCACAACCCAACGCCGTGTCAACGAGAGCGGGTTTTTATCTATAAGGGACCGACTTGCCCTGGCAGGTCGCGTTGGTTAGCTTCTGCGCCTACGGCTAATGGAGCCGATGGGGGAGACATGGCGCAAGTCGCGATCAGCAAGGTGGCCAAGGCCTTTGGAACGGTCAAGGTTCTGCACGAAGTCAGCGTCGACATCGCAGACGGACAGTTCGTGGTGCTGGTTGGCCCCTCGGGTTGCGGCAAGTCCACGCTGCTCAGGATGGTGGCCGGGCTGGAGACCGTCTCCGCCGGCACGATCGCCATCGGCGACCGCGTCGTCAATCATCTGCCGCCGGCCAAGCGCGACATCGCCATGGTGTTCCAGAACTATGCGCTCTATCCGCACAAGACGGTCGAGCAGAACATGGCCTTCGCGCTCAAGCTCAGGAAAACCGATCCGGCCGTGGTCGCCGAGCGGGTCAAGCGCGCCGCCGACATCCTCGACCTCAACCCCTATCTGAAGCG
The DNA here is from genome assembly GCF_003998485.1 of Mesorhizobium sp. M7A.F.Ca.CA.001.04.2.1. NCBI lineage: Bacteria > Pseudomonadati > Pseudomonadota > Alphaproteobacteria > Hyphomicrobiales > Phyllobacteriaceae > Mesorhizobium > Mesorhizobium sp. M7A.F.Ca.CA.001.04.2.1. Next base: position 14,562 of record NZ_RZQT01000084.1, on the reverse strand, counting down.
CTATCCCCGCCAGCTTTCCGGCGGCCAGCGCCAGCGCGTGGCCATGGGCCGCGCCATCGTGCGCAATCCGCAGGTGTTCCTGTTCGACGAGCCGCTGTCCAATCTCGACGCCAAGCTGCGCGTGCAGATGCGCACCGAGATCAAGGAACTGCACCAGAGGCTGAAGACCACCACCATCTACGTCACCCACGACCAGATCGAGGCCATGACCATGGCCGACAAGATCGTTGTCATGCGCGACGGCCGCATCGAGCAGGTCGGCGCGCCGCTGGAACTGTTCGACCGCCCGGCCAACCTGTTTGTCGCCGGCTTCATCGGCTCGCCTTCGATGAACCTGCTCAAGGGCACCATGCGCAAGGGCGACAAGCCCGGTGTCGACATCGCAGGCACGCTGTTCCCGATCGGATCGGGCAATGCCGCGCAGGACGGTCAAGCGGTCGTCTATGGCGTGCGACCGGAGCACCTCGAGATCCATCCCGACGGCGTGCCGGCGAAGATTTCGGTGGTCGAGCCGACCGGCTCGGAAACGCTGGTGTTCCTGCGCTTCGGCGAAGGCGAGATGGTGGCGCTGTTTCGCGAGCGCCACGACTTCAAGCCGGGCGATACGCTGAAGCTGAAGCCAAGGCTCGACCAGATCCATCTTTTCGACGCAGAGACCGGCAAGCGTCTCTGATCCCAACTCACGAGGAATACCATGCTCAAAGGCATCAACCCGCTGCTCAATGCCGACGTGCTGCAGGCATTGCGGGCAATGGGGCATGGCGATGATCTGATCATCGCCGACACCAATTTTCCGTCCGATTCGGTGGCGCGCCAGACGGCGCTCGGCCGCGTGCTGCGCATCGATGCCTCGGCCGCGCAAGTGGTCAAGGCGGTGCTGTCGCTCTACCCGCTCGACACGTTCGTCGACGATTCGGCCGCGCGCATGGAAATCGTCGACAAGCCGGACGAGATTCCTGCAGTGCAGAAGGAAGTGCAGAAGGAAGTCGATAAGGCCGAGGGCAAGTCGTGGCCGATGATCGCGGTCGAGCGCTACGCCTTCTACGAGCGCGCCAAACAAGCCTATTGTGTCATCCAGACCGGCGAACGCCGCTTCTATGGCTGCTTCGCCTTCCGCAAGGGCGTCGTGCCGCCGGATGCGGAGTAGCGGCATGGCTTCGGGCAAGCCGGTCGTCATATTGGGTGTGTTCGTCGCCGACACCGCCTACAGGGCGCAGCGGCAGCCGCGCATGGGCGAAACGATCCTCGGCACATCCTTCGCGCTGGGTCCCGGCGGCAAGGGCTCGAACCAGGCGGTGGCCGCCGGCAAGCTCGGCGCCGACGTCACCTTCCTCACCCGCCTCGGCGTCGATCCCTTCGCCGACATGGCCAGGCAGACCTGGGCGCAGGCGGGCGTCAAGGATGCCGTCATCGATACGCCGGAAAGCTACACCGGCGCGGCCTACATCTTCGTCGAGGAGACGACCGGCAACAACGCCATCATCGTCAGCCCCGGTGCTGCCATGCTGATCTCTCCAGCCGATATCGAAGCCAATGCCGCATTGATCAGCAATGCCGGCGTCTTTGTCACGCAGCTCGAACAGCCGATCGAAGCAGCCATGCGGGCGTTGGAGATCGCGCGTAGGGCAGGGGTGACGACGATCCTCAATCCGGCCCCTGCGGCAAAGCTTCCCGACCGCATCTACACGCTCTGCGACTACTTCACACCCAACGAGACCGAGACGGAGGAACTGACCGGGATGAAGGTGTCCTCGGTCGACGAGGCGCGAGCGGCCGCCGACAGTCTGCTCAAAAAGGGGGTCGGCACAGTCATCGTCACGCTCGGCGACAAGGGCGCGCTTTTGCACTCGAAAGATCGCTCCGACCACGTTCCAGCCGTCAGCGCCGGCCCGGTGGTCGAAACCACGGGGGCAGGCGATGCCTTCAATGGCGGGCTTGCCGCTGCACTTTCGAGGGGCGTGGAGCCGCTGCAGGCGGTGCGCTTCGCTTGCGCCGTCGCCGGAATCTCGGTGACCCGGCCAGGAACTGCGCCATCCATGCCGACGCTGCAGGAGGTCGAGGCGCTGCTGGCGAGAGGATGATCTTGCGCGGCAAGACGTCTGCACGGGCCGAACGGACCTGAGTGACCTCAGGTCTCTTGGACCTCAGGTCCTTGCAAGACAACATTTTTGACAATCAATGTCGACATTTCTCCAAAGCCAAGGGCTTGATACCCTTGAGAGAAATGGCGCGAGTGACGGGGCTCGAACCCGCGACCTCCGGCGTGACAGGCCGGCACTCTAACCAACTGAGCTACACCCGCGCATGGCGAACACGTGTCAGCCGTGTTCGTCGTTGGGGCGCTGGATAAGGGGTTCGCCACCGGGTGTCAAGCGCACCAAACCATCATAACAGCAAACAGGAGAAGGTTTTTTGACAGCCGGCGTTTTGTTGGCAAAACCGGCATCCAACCAGGGCGTCCTGCGCTCATTTGGCCTTGCGAAGCGGACCCTGACCGCTTAAAGGTCCGGCCCGGAGCGGGCGATTAGCTCAGTTGGTAGAGCGCTTCGTTTACACCGAAGATGTCGGCGGTTCGAGCCCGTCATCGCCCACCATTCACACGATCTCCGGTGCGCACGATCTCCGGTGCGGTTGTCAGCCGTTTGGCGACATAGATGCTGTGGTCCGGCAATCCCGGCTCCCGCAACACTGCGAATCCGATGGCCCTGTAGAAGCGCAGCGCGTTGTGATTGTCCGGCATCACTTCGAGGCAAAGCCCGCGTGATCCGAGCGCGGCGAGCCTTTGCTCGAGAAAAGCCATTGCCCGCCGGCCGATGCCTTTTCCACGCGCTTGCGGCAACAGGTCGATATGACCGTGCGAAGGGTAGGCAGCCAAGGCCGGCGGAATGGTGAAGTCGCGATGATGGATCTGGTGGCGAGCCCAGTCGCTGCCGCTCCAGCGTGCGCGGTCGGGTCCGGGATCGGTCACCTGCGCGCGAAGGCGCGGATACCACTTTGCGGCCAAGCCGGCATTGAAAGCCTTTGTGTCTTTTGCACCCAGCAGATAGCCCGCGGCGCCCGTTGGCCCATCGACGATGAAGGCGAGGTCGGGCTCCAGCACCTGGTAGGGGATGGTGTAGATCTGGCCCAACAGATCCGGAGCGTCTTCGCGACCGGTTGCATCCTGGCCGGCATCACCGGTCTTGAGGCAGATCATGGCAAGTGCTGGATGGTCGGCCTCGGTCGCCTGGCGCAGGAAGAAGCCATCGCCGAAATCGATGATCATGGCGGAACGAGCCGGAAATCGCTGCCTTCGGGCAGCAACTGCCCACCATCGACGACGATGGTCGTGCCGGTGATGTAACTGGCATCGTCCGAGGCGAGGAACAGGAAGGCATTGGCGACGTCGCGCGGGCTGCCGAGGCGGCCAAGCGGGATGGAATCCTCCATGTTCTTGATGAACGCCTCGCCGCGATGCAGCTCGATCGCTTCGGTCAGGATGTTGCCGGGCTCGACGCCGTTGACGGTGATGCCGTAGCCGGAGAATTCCAGTGCCGCGGCGCGGATGAAGCCGTTGATGCCGGCCTTGCTGGCCGAATAGTGGCCATGGCCCGGGCTGGTGACATGCGGACCGGTGATGGAGGAGGTGTAGAGCATGCGGCCGAAGCGTTGCGCCTTCATCGGCACCAGGGCCGCGCGGCTGGCATTGAAGGTGCCGCGCAGATTGACCGCCATGACGCGGTCCCAGTCGTCGGCGCTGGTGTTCTCGATCAGCTGCCAGGGATAGATGCCGGCATTCTGCACGATGATGTCGAGACGGCCATGCTGCTTCAGCGCCAGCGCCACGGCGGCCTCGGCGTCGCTCATTTGCGAGATGTCGGTGCGGATGAAGGGGACGCCCAACTCGCCAGCGGTCGCTTGCCCGGCCTCGACTTCGGTGTCGGCGAGCACCAGCCGCGCTCCCTCTTCGGCAAAGCGGAGCGCAATGCCCTTGCCGATGCCGCGGGCGGCGCCGACGATGAGCGCCACCTTGTCTTTTAGCCGTCCTGTCATGCGAGCCGTCCTGTCATGCGAGTCTTTGGCGAATGGTTTGCTTGAAGGCGTCGAGCAGCACCGCGGCCAGCACCAGCAGGCCATGAATCACCTGGGTGAAATTGGCCGGCAGGCCCATCAAATTGATCGCCGTGTTGATGGCCGAGAGCAAAAGCACGCCGGCATAGACGCCGGGGAGGGTGCCGACGCCGCCTTTGAGGCTGACGCCGCCGATGACGACCGCGGCGAAGGCGTTGAACAGCAAGCCGACGCCGAGATTGGCGGTGGCGCCCGACGTGCGGATCGCCAGCAGCCAGCCAGCGAGGCCGGCGATGGCGCCGGCGAGCACGAAGGCGATGATGAGATTGCGGTTAACCCGGATGCCGGCGCGGAAGGTCGCCGTCTCGTTGCCGCCGATCATCACCAGATGCCGGCCGAACGGCGTCTTGGCCATGATCAGCGAAAAGACCACGAAACAGCCAACCGCGATCCAGGCGGTGAGCGGCAGGCCGACAAGGCGCTGGATGCCGAACCAGCGGATGGCCGGCGCCAGGTCCTGCGCCGAGCGGCCGCCCGACACGACCAACACGAGGCCGCGCACCCAGATGTACGACGCCAGCGTGATGATGAAGGCGCTCATCTTCACCTTGACCACCAGATAGCCGTTGAAGGCGCCGATGAGACCGCCGACTGCCAGCGCCAGCAGCAGCGAAACCGAAACCATCAGCCACTCGGGATGCAGCTGCACGCCCATGCCGATGCCCGACGAGCAAAACAGGATGCCGACCGCCATGGCGCTGAGCGCTGCGACGGATTCGACCGACAGATCCATGTGACCGGCGATGATCACCAGCGCCAGGCCGATCGACATGACGCCGAGCACGCTCGAAGCCTCGATGATATTGGCGAAGATGCCGAGCTGAAAGTAGTTCGGGACGAAGATGGAGAAGACCACCAGCACGAACAGCAGCATGAACCAGACGAGGTTGTCGAGTACGAACTCCAGGGCTTTGCGTGTGCGCGGGTTCATGGGTTGATCCGGTTGGCGCCCCCGCGAAATCAACTCGATTTCGTCGGGTTCAGGCGCGGATTCAGATTCGCCACGGCATCCTTTCGGACGCGGCGTTGTGAAAAGGCAGGCTCCGGGCCGCTACGGCCCGGAGCGCTTTCAGATGACTATTCGACCGACTTGACGGTGTCCGTCGGCGGCTTCTGGTTGCCCCAGAAGGCCGGATTATCGACGTTTTCCTTGGTGATCGCTGCACCGGGGATCTTGATGTTCGGACCCCAGGCTTCCTTGGTCACGGTCGATTTCAGGCCGAGCACGTCGTATTCGCCGGGCTTGATTTCCTGCTTCTTGACGATCTTGTCCATGAACATGGCGACAGCCGCGGCCTGCGCGTAAAGCGGCTGCTCGATTTCGGCGTTGAGCCAGCCCTTGCGGATCAGGTCGAGGCCGACCGGAGCGCCGTTCGAGCTCATCAGCATGACGTCGCCCGGCTTCTTGCCGGCCGCCTCGAGCGAGGCGACGGCGGCGACCGATAGGTGCGCGGCATGGCTGAAGATCAGGTCGATGTCGGGGTTGGCCAGCATCTGGTCGGCAACGATTGTGCCGGCATTGCTGGCTTCCCATTGCATGGCCGGAAGCGAGATGATCTTGACGTCCGGAAATGCCTTCATCTTCTCCTCAAAACCCTTCTGGATGTCGAGCGTGTAGGGATCGCCGGGATCGCCGAGCACCTGCAGAACCTTGCCCTTCACCGAGCCGTTCTTGGCTTTCAGCAGCTTCTCGGCCTGATCCGCGGCGACGTAGCCGATCTCGACCGTTCCGGCGACAGAGGTGAAGTCGGACGGGGTCGAGGTGATCTGGCGGTCGAACTCGACCACCGGGATGCCGGCGGCGCGCGCGGCTTCGATGGACGGTTTCAGCGCATTGAAGTCGACTGCAGCCAGGATGATGGCCGCCGGCTTCAGCGCGATGACGTCGTTCATCTGCGATTGCTGGGCGTCGGTCTTGTTGTCGGCGTTCAGCGTCTTCATCTCGTAGCCGGTCTGCTTCAGGAACAGTTCCAGCGCGCTCACCGAGCCGGTCTGGAACTCGTCCAGCAGGGTCGGCACCATATAGTAGACGATACCCTTGGACTGGGCGAATGCCGGCGTGAGCGTGGCAAAGGCCAGTGCAAGGATACCGAAGACAGCAAGAAGTATTCGCTTCATGTCGTTCGCTCCTCTTAAGCCGGACCCCTCTTTTGTCCCTCAGCCTGTCGGTCCGGCACCGGCAAGCGTCTCACCGGTGATCATGTTGATCACCGCGTCGGGACTTGTTTTATTGCGTGCGACATCGCCGGCCACGACGCCCTGGCGGATCACCACGATCCGGTCGGCGACCTGAAAAGCCTGCTGCATGATATGGGTGATGATGACGACGCCGATGCCCTGATTGGCCACCTGGCGGATCATGTCGAGACCGCGCCGCGTCTGTTCGACACCGAGGGCGGCGAATGGTTCGTCGAGCAGCACCAGCTTGCCGCCCCAGTGCACAAAGCGGTTGAGTTCGATGGCTTGCCGCTGGCCGCCCGAAAGGTGCTCGACATTGGCGCGCAGCGAGGGAATGCGGGTGCCGGCATTGGCCAGCGCCTTTCCGACGACGGCTTCCATGGCGCGCTCGTCAAGCACGGGAATGCCGAGAAACTTGCGGGTGATCTCGCGGCCCATGAAAAAATTGGCGACCACGTCGACATTGGTGCACAGCGAGAGATCCTGGTAGACGGTCTCGATGCCGGCCGCCTTGGCCTCGGCCGGTGATTTGGCGAGGAATTCCTTGCCCTCGAACAGCATGCGGCCCGATGTCGGCTCCAGTCCGCCTGATATGATCTTCACCAGTGTCGATTTGCCGGCGCCGTTGTCGCCCAGCAGCGCCACGACCTCGCCCTTGCCGATCGAGAAGCTGATCCCCTTGAGCGCTTCGATCGCGCCATAGTTCTTGGTCACGTTGTCGAGCACCAGCAGGGGTTCACTCATGCCGCAATCTCCCTGCCTTTGAGAAGGTCGCGCTCGCGTTCGCGTTCGGCCGCGAACATCTGCCCGAAGCGAGGTGACAGAACCCCGGAAACCGCCAGGGCGGCGGCGCCCCGCAGCACGGAATGCTGTCCGCCGCGCGCGACCACGACCCTGGGCGTCGTGCGGTCCTTGCGGGCCGAGACGGAGTTGTGCAGGCCTGCGGCCGAACCAGCCAGCATTTCGAGCAGGTCGGTGGATGCCAGCCCGCCGAGGATGACCGTCTCCGGGTCGAACAGGTTCTCGATGACGGCGACGGCGTTGTGAAAGATCGGCGCGACTTCGGCCACCCATTCGGCCTCGCTGCCGTTCCAGCGCCGGAGCGCCTCGAGCGACAAATATCTTTCGAGGCAGCCGCTGTTGCCGCAAGGGCAGGCTTCGCCGCCGGGAATGACGGGAATGTGTCCGATCTCGCCGGCATTTCCCCAGGCGCCGCGCAAGGCGCTGCCGTCATGAACCATGACGCCGCCAAGGCCGACGCCGAAATAGAGATAGTAGTATTCGGAAAACTGGGCGCCGAGGCCATAGAGGCGCTCGCCCATGGCGGCCGCGGCCATATCGGTTTCAAAGAAGGCCGGCAATCCGGTGGAGGCCGCCAGCCGTTCGCGCAGCGCCACGTCCTTCCAGCCGGTCATGGTGGTCGGCCCCACGAAACTCATGGACTCCACGTCGAAGGGGCCGGGCAGGGCCATGCCGACGCCCAGCACCCGTCCGCCAGCCCGCAGTCTGGTCAATTCCACCACCATCGCCCCGATCAACTCGAAGGCGTGGTCCGGCGTCGCGTTCGGCGCTTCGCGGTAGATGCTCTCGATCACGTCGCCGCTCAGATTGATCAAGGCGGCGCTGATACCAAGCGGGGTGATGTGGATGCCGACGGCATAGCCGCCCTCGGGGTTGATCCGGAGCGTCGCCGGCGGCAGGCCGCGCCCCTTCGGCTCTTCGCGCAGCGACAGGATGTAGTCCTGATCTTCCAGTTCGCGAACGATGGTCGATACGGTCTGGACGGTGAGGCCGACGCGCCGGGCGATCTCGCCGCGCGCGATCGGCCCGTGCAGGCGGATGGACTCAAGCACGATGCGCCGGTTGTATGGCCGCCCGAACTCCTGATTGGTCCCCCGCAGTGCCATGCCTTGCGCCCCTTAGGAGAGGATAGCTTGGCACCGCTTATTTATTCAGTCAAATGGAATTCAAAAATAAATGATAGTGAAACACAAATCTTGGGAAGGCCGGGTATGGACGTACCCGGTTCAGGACCTGCCCACACGCCGCCCTGGCCGATTGCCGCCATGGCGAAACCTCTTCAATGGTGAGCGAACCCGCGACCGTTGATGACAAAGCATGGAGCAAAGATGATCGAATTGCCGTTTGCCCGCGACGAGTACCGACAGCGGCTTCGCAAGATCCGCACCGAGATGGCCAAGCGCGGTCTCGAGCTTCTTGTCGTCAACGACGTTGCCAACCAGCATTACATCACCGGTTATGACGGCTGGTCGTTCTACACGCCGCAAATGGTGCTGGTTCCAATCGAGGAGGTCGAGCCGGTCTGGATCGGGCGCGCCATGGATGCGGCCGGCGGTCTTCTGACAGCCTGGATGAAACCGGAAAACGTGGTCGGCTTTCCGGAAGACCATGTCCAGCGAGGCGATCGCCATCCCATGGACTGGATTGCGAACTGGATTGTCGCCAAGAGCTGGGGGAGTCGCCGTATCGGCATCGAACTCGAAGCCTATTATTTCTCCCCCAAGGCGCACGCCCGGCTTGTCGCCGGACTTCCCAATGCAAAATGGCACGATGCCGACCTGCTGGTGAACTGGATCCGGGCGGTCAAATCGGCGCCGGAGATCGCCTATTTGCGCAAGGCATCGACGCTCGCCGAAGCTGCCGTCACGCGAGCCTTCGAGGTGATCGCGCCGGGCGTTCGCGAATGCGACGCCATCGCCGCCATCCAGGCGGCGCAGATCGCGGGCAGCCCGGATTTTGCCGGCGACATCACAGCACTTCCGCCGACAATCCTCGGTGGCGAGAATGCCTCGGCGCCGCACATCATGTGGAGCGATAGGCGGTTCGGAGAAAACGAGACGATTGCGCTGGAACTTGCCGGTGTTTGCCGCCGCTATGCCGCCGGCCTCGCCAGGACCATGCAGCTTGGCAAGACGCCGACAAATGTCTCGGATACCGCCAAAGCGGTGATCGAGGGCATGGACGCGGTGCTCAACGCGGTCAGGCCGGGAACGACTGCCGAAGCGGTCGAAGCTGCCTGGCGCAAGGTCATCCAGCGTTATGGACTGAAGAAGGAATCGCGCATCGGCTACTCCATCGGCGTCGCCTATCCGCCGGATTGGGGCGAACACACGATCAGCCTCAGGCCGGGCGACAAGACGGTGCTTGAACCGGGCAACGTCGTTCATTCCATCCTTGGCATGTGGATGGACGGCTGGGGCATCGAGGTCAGCGAGACCATCCTGGTCACCGAAACCGGCCACGAGACCCTGACGAAGTTCCCGCGAGAGATCCATGTCAAATCCTGAGGGTTCGGCCACGGCGGGTGGTGTTGCGAAAACCGTGACGACCGATATCGACGCCGGAATTCTCGACCGGATGATCGAGGTCCGTCGCCATCTGCACCGCAATCCCGAGCTTTCGAACCAGGAGGCCGGCACGCAGCGTTACCTCAGGCAGATGCTGGTGGATCAGGGAATCGTCGACATTCGCGACGTCGCCGGCTTTGGCCTTGCCGTCGATATTGTCGGCGCCGGCAGGCCGTCAAATCGAAAGATCGCCATTCGCGCCGACATCGATGCCTTGCCGATCGAGGAGGAGTCCGGTGTCGATTATGCATCGACGAATCCAGGTGTGATGCATGCCTGCGGTCACGACGCCCATGCATCGATGGCTTTCGCGGTGGCCGCGCATCTTCACCAGTCGCGGGACAGTTTTGGCGGTACCGTTCGCCTGATCTTCCAGCCGGCGGAGGAGGACGAACCGTCGGGCGGCAAGCGGGTGGTGGAAGAGGGGCTTCTCGACGACATCGACGCCGCCATCTGCGTCCACGTCGATCCGTACACACCGACCGGCAAGATCGCCGTCGGCTCCGGTCCCTACACTCTGGCCTGTGACACGTTCGATGTGGCCGTCATCGGCTCGGCGGCACACGCGGCGAAACCGCATGAAGGTGTCGATGCGTTGGCCGTGGCTTGCTCCCTGGTGAGCGAATTGCAGAAGATCGTTTCGCGCGAGACCGATCCGTACGATCCGCTGGTGATTTCCGTCACGGCCATCAATGGCGGCAACGCATATAATGTCACCGCCGGCAGGGTCACGTTGAAAGGCACCATCCGCAGCGGCAGCGATGCAACCCGCGAGCGGGCCTGGCACCGCGTTCGTACGATAGCCGCGGGTATGGCGACGAGCCACGGCGCGCGTGTCGAGGTCGACATCCACAAGGGCGAACCCGGCGTCGTCAACGATGTCGAGATGACAGAGCTGATTGCCGCCAGCGCCAAGGCCTGCATCGGTGCCGACAACGTCCTCAACACGCCCGGATGGACGATCGCGGACGACTTTGGCTACTACAGCGAGAAACGTCCTTCGGTCTATTTTCGGCTGGGAATCCGGAACGAGGAGATCGGATCGGTCTTTCCGCTCCATCACGCCCGGTTTCGTATCGACGAGGCCGCGTTGAAGGTCGGCGCGACCACCTTGGTTGCGGCAGCGACGGCGTTTCTGTCGACGGGAGGCCCTTAGTCAGCCATCATGATGGTCATCGGCGCATGGGGCAGGAGCCTGGGATCGCTTACAGATACTGGGCGACCTTCTTGCCGACCGTGAGGAAGCGCAAGGGATCGATCGCTTCGCCATTGTGGCGGACTTCGTAGTGCAGATGCGGGCCGGTCGAGCGGCCGCTGCTACCGGTCTTGCCGATGACGGCGCCGGCGTCCAGTTTCTCGCCGACGGTCACGTCGATCTCGCTGAGATGCCCGTAACGTGTCGCAAAACCATTGCCGTGGTCGACTTCAACCATGCGGCCATAGCCGCCGTTCCAGCCTGCCTTGGTGACGGTGCCGGGCGCCGTGACTTTTGCGGCCATGCCGATCGGCGCCCTGAAATCCATGCCGGAATGCAGGGCGGCGGTGCCAAGGAGAGGGTCGGTGCGCACGCCGAACGGGCTGGTGACGGAGTGACCCGGAGCCGGATTGGTCAGCGGCAGCTGGCGCGCTTCTTTCTTGAGATGGTCGAGCGCGTCCAGCGCTTCGTCCAGCTCCTTGACCTTGCTGTCGAACATCATCGAACTGTCGAGCGGGATCAGCGGTCCGCCGACGTCGCTGTCGCCCTTGCCGAAGTCGCTGTCGACGGGCAGTCCGGCCGCCTCGAGCGCCTGGGTGATGGCATCGGCGCTCTTATAGGCATTGTCGGCAAGCGTGCTGATGCGGGTCAGTTGATCGCTCTCGATGGATTTCAACGACTGGTTGATCGAGACGAAGAGCTTGTCGGCACGATCGGCGGCTGAATCATTGGGCAGCGGATCGGAGCGGGTTGACCACAGCGAGAACGGCCTTGTGTCGCCGGCGCCGAGATCGGCGCTCAGGCTGGCGACCGCATAATTCCGCGCGGGCTCTTTGATGCTGCCGGTCACTTCGGCGCGTTTGTCCGGCTTCGCAGCCGCTGCCGGATCTTCGGCCGGCGCTGCGCCGACTTCGCTCTCGGCGCGTTCGAGCAGCGGACCAAGGCGGCCATGACGCTGGCTCAGCTGGCTCTGGCGTTCAAGCAGTTCGCTGACCTTGGTTTCCATCAGCTGCTGGTCGAGCAACTGCCGGCTGGTGATGCGGTCGACCTGGGCGCGAAGCGCCGAAATGCGATCTTCATAGGCTTGCTGCATGCGCGCCTGACGCGCCGTTGTGGCGCCGATCAAATCGTCGCGCAGCACGAGATAGGAGGTGGCCATGAGGTAGCCGACGGCAATGGCGGCCAGCGCCGAGCCGATAAAGGCCGCCAGCCACGGTCGGATCGTAAAATGCCTGATCTCGTTGCCCCGGGCGATGATGACCGTATGGGGCTCCTTACGCTTGCCGAAGACTGCGGACTGACCGGTTGCGTTCACGGGACCAAGCTTTCGTTTACGACACCACGACAGCTTGATTACACATTATTAGGGTTAACAAAGGCTTGCAGCGATAGCTTGCTCACAGCGATTGCCCGCCAGGCGTGCGTAAGGTTGCAAGGGAACCTGGGCCAGCCTCGCCGGCAAACCTCAAAGCGCTCGAACGGCCTCGAGTACCTCTTCGGCATGGCCCTTGACGCGGACCTTGCGCCAAATCCTGGCGATCCGTCCGTCGCGGCCGATCAGGAAGGTCGCGCGCTCGACGCCCATATACTTGCGGCCATACATCGATTTCTCGACCCACAGATGGTAGGCCTCGATCACTTTGCGCTCCTCGTCGGCGGCGAGGTCGATGGTGAGATTGTATTTCGACTTGAACTTGTCGTGCTTCTTGACGGGGTCGGGCGACAGGCCGATCACCACGGCGCCGGCCTTCTCGAACTCCGGCTTCAACTGCGAGAAGCTGATCGCCTCCTGCGTGCAGCTTGTTGTGTCGTCCTGCGGATAGAAATAGAGCACGATGGGCTTGCCGGACGATGCGGCAAGGCTGACCGATCCGCCGCCGTCCCGCGGCAGGTCAAATTGCGGCGCAAGATCGCCTACGTCGAGGTCAGCCATACCGATGCCCTTGTTTGAGGTTACGCGCGAAGCCACACCGATATAGTGTCGGACGGGGATTCGTCCACGATCGAGTTCGTACAACGGAAAATTGCGTGGATCAGGAGCGACCGCAGCACGAGAAGATCCGGTTCAGGCGTGATGAGATCACCGACCTGGGGACCTTTCCGTCCGCCTGCCGTGTGCCGCCGCTTGGTCAGGCGTCGATCGGACGCGGTTTTCGCATCCTGTCGCGACTGTTCGCCGGTCTGGTCGCTTTCGTGCTGCTGGCCGCCGTGCTCGTTTATCTGGTTGGCGCCTCCGGCATCGGAGCCGACCGGCTTCGCGCCGAGGCGGAAACGGCGCTTGAGAAACTGGCGGGCGTCGATGTCAATGTCGCGGTCGGGCCTGCCCGCATCACGCTCGACGGTTCGAGTTTCATCGCGCTTCAGGTCAGCGACGTCAGCTTGAAGACATCAGACGGCAAGCCGATGGCCGATGCCGGCCGCGTGCGCTTCGGCGTGCGTCTGTTCCCGCTGCTGTGGGGAGATGTGCGGCTGACCAGCGCCAGGATCTCGGATGCCCGCATCGTCGTGGCGGCGATGCCGTCAGGCGGCGACTGGACCGCCGGCCTGCGCAATGCGGACGGCCTCATCGATCCGGAGAAGCTGTCCGCCGCGGTGTTCGGAAACATCAACCACGCACTCGATGCCGTGCGGGAGGATTCGCTGCGTCGCATCGATCTTCGCAATGTCGAATTCGTGCTGCCCGAAACCGGAGCGATCAAGCTCGTCAAGATCACCGACGCCACCGTCGTGCAGTCGGGACCGGGCGGCATGCAGTTTTCCTCGAAGGCAGACATCGACGGCAGGACGCTTACGGTTGCCGCTACCGCCACCCGTGATATCGCGGCGCACCGGGTCACGGCGCTGGATGCGAGCGTCGATCTGGCCGACACCGGCGCGGCCGCTGCCGGCAAGTTGGGACCCGTCGCGTTGAAGCTGACGGGATCGGAAGGGTTCGGCGTGAACGCATCGCGGCTGACGGCCGCTTTGTCATCGACGGGCTCTGTCCTCGATCTCGGCACGCGAGGATTGCTGCCGGCGGACGTCGATATCAATGCGACGCTGGTTGCTGGCAGCAACAAGGTCCAGGTCGACAGATTGCTGCTGAAGACCGGCCGCTCGACATTCGATTTCGCCGGTTCGATCGGGCCGAAGCCGGCAAGCGGAGCGGTGGGTGAAGAGCCCTCCTATCGCTACGACCTGACCAGCGACGGATCGTCGCTTGCGCCTTCGGAGTCGCCCGAGCCGGCGCTCACCTTCCTCGCCCGGATCGCCGGTGTCTACAACACGGTGAGCCACAAACTGGTCGCAGAGCAGATCGCGCTTCGGTCCGCCGGCTCCGGCGAGGTGCTTGGCACCGCCGCCGTGGCGTTCGTCGACGGCAAAGTGCCGGGGATCAATCTGGCGTTCAACATCCACGACATGCAGGTCTCTCACGTCAAGCAGCTATGGCCGTGGTTTTCGGCGCGCAATGCCCGGCTGTGGGTGCTGGCAAATCTGTTCGGCGGCCGTGTCGTCGACGCCAACCTTCAGTTCCAGGTGGTGCCGGGCCGGCTCGGCAACGGCGTGCCGCTTTCGGCCGATGAGGTGTTCGGCCGCTTCCAGATCGAGGGATCGCGATTCGACACCGCCGGCCGCATCCCGCCGATACGCGACGCGGTCGGCGTCGTCGGTTTCCACGGCAACGATGTCGATATCTCGCTCTCCTCGGGCACCGTCTACATGCCCAGCGGC
>NZ_RZQT01000083.1:0-25459 GCF_003998485.1 Mesorhizobium sp. M7A.F.Ca.CA.001.04.2.1 | reverse complement strand
GTTCGCGAAGATCATTGGAAAAAGGTCGCGTCATCAGATGCTGGCCTCCACTCCAGCCAGCATCTTGAATCACAAAACTCACAAATCGGGAATCCCCTACGATTCCATCAAGTCGTGAACCGCTCTAGCCTACGATGGCGAAGGCTTCGCGCGTCGTTCCGGAAGCCGTCCGGACCGGCTTGCGGCCAATCCATTGGACATGCCGCCCCAGTGTGACGGCCGCCGATTCGGTGTTTCCCTGCCGCAAGGCGGCGAGGATCGCGCGATGGTCCTGATCGGTGCGCGTCTCCCACTCCGAGCGCCATGCCGCGAACAGGAAACGGGCGCTTGCCGCGTGCAGATCGTCGATGGTGGCGAGCAGGCGCGGCATGCCGCATGGCGACAGGATCAAGCGGTGGAAGGCGCGGTTGGCTTCCTCCCAGGACCTGACATCGCGGGACTTGTCGCCGGCCTTGGTCGCCTCCTCGGCGAGATCGAGAATGGCCGATGTCAGATGCGGCGCGGCGTGGCGCAGCGCCAGCACTTCAAGGGCGGCGCGCATTTCGGCGACTTCCTTGACCTCGCCCAGATCGAAAGACGCGACACGCACGCCGCGGCGCGGCTCGCCGATGGCCAGCCCTTGCGCCTCGAGGCGGCGGAAGGCCTCGCGCACCGGAACATGGCTGGTTTGGAATTCCTCGGCGATATGATCCTGCCGAAGCCTGGCCCCCGGCTCGATCGCACCGGAGATGATGCGGTCCGCCAGAACCTTGCTGATGCGCACCGCGATGGTGTCGTCTGTGCCCTTTGCCATGTTTTATAGATAATTTGCGGCAGGGCGGCTTGTCGAGACGGCGGGACCGAATTCCTAAACTTCCTCTTAGCGCAGGCCAGAGGTAGCGTCGCGAAAGACCAGCCTTTAGTTGACCCGGCTGATGCAGAAATCGATGACGTCGATCAGCGCCGATTTCTGCGGCGTCGCTTCGAGCGGCGCCAGCGCGTCGCGGGCAATCTCGCCGAAATGGCGGGCACGCCCGATCGTGTCGGCAATGGCGCCGTGGCGGGTCATCAGGCCGGTCGCCTTTTCCAGGCCGGCGTCATCGGCGACATTGTCCTCGATGGCGCGCTTCCAGAAGGTGCGCTCGGCCTTGGTGCCGCGCCGATAGGCGAGAATGACCGGAAGCGTCACCTTGCCCTCGCGGAAATCGTCGCCGACATTCTTGCCCAGATCCTTGCTGGTGCCGCCATAGTCCAGCGCGTCGTCGATCAGCTGGAAGGCCAGGCCGAGATTCATGCCATAGGAGCGCAGCGCGGCGCGATCGTTGCGCGTCGCCTGGGCGATGACCGGGCCGACCTCGGCAGCAGCCGAAAAAAGTGCGGCGGTCTTGGCCTTGATGACGGCGAAATGCTCGTCCTCCGTGGTTTCGAGGTTCTTGGCGGCGGCAAGCTGCATCACCTCGCCCTCGGCGATGATCGAGGCCGCACTCGACAGGATATCGAGCGCTTCGAGCGAGCCGACATCGACCATCATGCGGAAGGCCTGGCCGAGCAGGAAGTCGCCGACCAGCACGCTTGCCTGGTTGCCCCAGATCATGCGGGCGGTCTTCTTGCCGCGGCGCATGCCGCTCTCGTCGACGACATCGTCGTGCAGAAGCGTCGCGGTGTGCATGAATTCGACGGAGGTGGCGAGCTTGACGTGGCCCTCGCCGGCATAGCCGAACATCTGGGCTGCGGCCAGCGTCAGCATCGGCCGCAGCCGTTTGCCGCCGGACGAGATCAGATGGTTGGCGACCTCCGGGATCATCTCGACGTCGGAGCCGGCCTTGGACAGGATCAATTCATTGACGCGCCCCATATCGGCGGCAGTCAGATCGATCAGATCCTTGATGGAGGCGGGCTCCCGCTTCCCGTTTTCGATGTTGAGAACGACACCCACGACAATCACTCCCGTCTTGGTATAGAGCGTGCGACGGCACCCTTAGTCCCTGTATGGACTCTAGGGCGGCGGACATGGGCACGGCAAGTGGCGAATTGGCGCGGCGGCGGCGACAGAATGTCAACGACCCCAAGGGAACGGCTCTGCCCCGGAATCCCCTGCCCGTTTACATCAATAGCGCAAACTGCGAGTTTCATACGATGATAGAACTAGTCCGCACCAACGATGCCGTGATCATTTCCTTTGTCGAATCGCTGATGCGCGACGCCGGCATTGCCTGCTTTGTCGCCGACCAGAATATGAGCATTCTCGAAGGGTCGATCGGTCTTTTGCAGAAGCGCGTCATGGTCGACGCCGACCAGGCCGACGCGGCACGGCGCATCCTGACGGATGCCGGCATCGCCAACGAAATCCGCGGAAGATAATGTCCGCCGCGCCCGCCGCCCTTGTCCCGGACACGCCGGCCCATACGGTCGACGCTTTCCATCGCGGCCGGTTCTGGCTGGTGCAGCCCAAGCAAGGCGGTCATCGCGCCGGCATGGATGCGATGATGCTGGCGGCATCCGTGCCGTCCTCTCTTGCCGGTCGTCTCGCCGATTTCGGTGCCGGTGCCGGGGCCGCCGGCCTGGCGGTGCTGTCGCGCTGCCCGGCCGCCGAGGCGGTGCTTGTCGAACGCGCGCCGGAAATGGCGGCCTTCGCGGCAGCCACCCTTGCCCATCCCGGCAATGCCCATCTGAGCGATCGCGCCTCCGTGCTGGTCGCCGATGTCACCGTATCGGGCCGGGCGCGGGCGGCCGCCGGCCTCGCCGACAATGATTTCGACTTCGTCATCATGAACCCGCCCTTCAACGCCCCCCGGGACCGCGCCTCCCCCGATCGCCTCAG
This sequence comes from Mesorhizobium sp. M7A.F.Ca.CA.001.04.2.1, assembly GCF_003998485.1. Classification (NCBI taxonomy): domain Bacteria; kingdom Pseudomonadati; phylum Pseudomonadota; class Alphaproteobacteria; order Hyphomicrobiales; family Phyllobacteriaceae; genus Mesorhizobium; species Mesorhizobium sp. M7A.F.Ca.CA.001.04.2.1. Next base: position 22,659 of record NZ_RZQT01000083.1, on the reverse strand, counting down.
AAAAGAGGCCCATGTCATGGAGGACGGGGTGTTCGAGAGCTGGATCCGCAGTGCGGCGGCGGTTGTCAGGCCGCGCGGCGGGCTTGCCGTGATCGCCCGCCCCGAACAGCTCGGCGCCATTCTCGATGCGATCGCAGGGCGCTTCGGCGATGCCGAAATGCTCGCCGTCCACCCTCGCCCAGACGCCGCGGCAATCCGCATCGTTGTGCGGGCAGCGCTCGGGACACGGGGAAAGCTTGCCATCCGCCCGCCCCTGATGCTGCACGCGCAATCAGGCAACGGCCCCGACGAGCGCAGCGAAATGATCACCAACGGCCTCGCCTCGCTGTTCGGAGATTGAGCTATTCTGCCTGGCCACATTGCCGTTGGCCGGGAAATCCCTACATGCCTGCAACCTATCGACCGGAGACCACGCCCTCGTGAAACGCCTTATCAACCGCCTGCTGCCGAAATCCTGGCGCTCCACCGTCGTCACCATTCCGGTCATCCGGCTGCACGGCACCATCATGGCAGGCGGTGGCCAGTTCCGGCCGAGCCTGTCGCTGGCCTCCACCGCTGGCCTCATCGAGAAGGCGTTTTCCTACGACGCCCCGGCAGTCGCCATCTCGATCAATTCGCCCGGCGGCTCGCCGGTGCAGTCGCGGCTGATCTTCAAGCGCATCCGTGACCTGGCCACGGAAAAGAACAGAAAGGTACTGGTCTTCGTCGAAGACGTGGCGGCGTCGGGTGGCTACATGATCGCGGTTGCCGGTGATGAGATCTTCGCCGACCCATCCTCCATCGTCGGGTCGATCGGCGTGGTCTCGGCTTCGTTCGGCTTCCCGGAACTGATGAAGAAGATCGGCATCGAGCGACGCGTCCACACCGCCGGCCAGAACAAGGCGGTGCTCGACCCGTTCAAGCCCGAGAAAAAGGAAGATGTCGAGCGGCTGAAGGCGCTGCAGCTCGAGGTGCACGGCACGTTCATCGACCTCGTCAAGGAGCGGCGCGGCGCGAAACTGAAAGACGACCCGGACCTGTTCACAGGCCTGTTCTGGACCGGCATCAAGGGCCTTGAACTCGGCCTGGTCGATGCGCTCGGCGACATGCGCACGGTGCTCAAGACCCGTTTCGGGGCGAAAACCCAGCTCAGGCTGATCACGACACCGCGCGGTTTCCTCAGCCGCTTCGGCCTGTTTGGCTCAAGCAAGGGCTTTTCAGCGCCCGATATCGCAGCCGCCGCCGCCAGCGGCGTGATCGACGCGGCGGAAGAGCGCGCATTGTGGTCTCGCTTCGGGCTTTGAAAACCCGGCAAAAGCGTCTAGCATGAGAGCTTAACCGACCCGACCGGCCGCCTTCGCCGGCCCAGCGTGGGAGGAGTTTTGGCATGCCGCAGATCATTTTCTTCGCCGTCGTTGGCGTCGCCGCCTATTTCGGCTACCGCACCTTCATTAGGGAAGCCGAACGCGTGACCGCCAAGGTGCGGCGTACCGAAAAGCAGACGGCCAACGGCGCGATGGGCACTTTGGTCAAGGATCCGAAGACCGGCGAGTACCGGCTGGCCAAGGACTGAGCACCATTTCGCAGACCATTGTGGACACCGACATCGGGTCGCGTAGCTGGCACGCGCACGCCAAGATCAATCTTGCGCTGCATGTCACCGGCAGGCGACCTGACGGCTATCATCTGATCGAAAGCCTGGCGGTGTTCACGCGGTTTGGCGACAGGGTCGAAATTGCGCCTGCCGATAGCGATGAATTTACCGTGTCCGGCCGCTACGCCCCGGCTGTTCCTCTCGACGCCAGCAATCTGGTGCCTAGGGCGCGCGATGCCCTGCGACAGGCGGTCGGGCACGAGAGAACACCGCCGGTCGCTATCCGGCTGGAAAAGAACCTGCCGGTCGCCTCCGGCGTCGGCGGCGGTTCGAGCGACGCGGCGACCGTGCTGCGCGGGCTGGTGGAGACATGGGGCCTGGATATAGACGGCGCAGAGCTGGCGCGGATCGGCATTTCGCTCGGCGCCGATGTGCCGATGTGCCTGGCGGCAAAGCCGCTGGTCGCGCGCGGCATCGGAGATGAACTGTCGATGGTGCCGGATTTTTCGGCGCTTGGCCTGGTGCTGGTCAATCCGGGCACCCCGGTCTCGACGGCGGACGTCTTTGCGGCGCTTTCCCGGCGCGACAATGAGGCCTTGCCGCCGCTGCCGCGCAGCATCGATTTTCATAGCCTGCGCAACTGGCTGGAGATCACCCGCAACGATCTCGAGCCCGCCGCGCTGGCGATGCAGCCGGCTATCGGCAGGGCGCTTTCCTGGCTGAACAAGGCCGGATCGGGTTTTTCACGGATGTCCGGGTCCGGCGCCACCTGCTTCGGCCTGTTCGAGACCGGCAATGTCGCCAAGCGCGCCGCCGCCGAAATCCGCGGCCGCCAGCCCGACTGGTTCGTCGCGGCGACGCGCAGCATCGCATCGGAGGGATCGGATGGCCAGAATTGACGAGAGCCGCTCCTTCATTCCCGTGCGCATCGCGGTGCTGACCGTTTCAGATACGCGCAGCCTCGCCGACGACAAATCCGGCCAGACGCTGGCCGACCGCATCACCGAGGCCGGCCATATGCTGGCGGCCCGCGATATCGTCACCGACGATCGGGAAAAAATCCGCGACACGGTTCTGGCGTGGTCGCGGGACAAGAATATCGATGTCGTCATCACCACCGGCGGCACCGGTTTCACCGGCCGTGACGTGACGCCGGACGCGCTGGAGCCGATCTTCGAAAAGCGCATGGATGGCTTTTCGGAAGTGTTCCACCGGATCTCCTACGACAAGATCGGCACCTCGACGATCCAGAGCCGGGCGACCGGCGGCGTCGTCAACGCCACCTTCGTCTTCGTGCTGCCGGGTTCGCCAGGCGCCTGCAAGGACGCGTGGGACGGCATCCTGAAGGCACAGCTCGACTACCGGCATATGCCGTGCAACTTCGTCGAGATCATGCCGCGCCTGGACGAGCATTTGCGGCGCGGCAAATCAGCTCCGTAAAGCCGAGGCAAGCGTCGCTCTCAGCGGATGACCGGTTCGCCATGAAACCGCCGGCGCGACGGCGGCGACACGCCGAAGCCGACTTCCATCATCAGTCGCGGCGTGCGTGCCGGCACGGTGCCCATATGGAAGCCAAAAGGGTCCTCGACGAAACCGAGACCGGCCTCGCCGGTCAGCGTCACCGGGCTCTGCTCGCCATAGACATCCAGGACCTGTTGCGCGGGGTGGCCAACTAGAAGCGTGAGCTGGTGCTTGAGGCTGCGGCGCTTGTGGCTGCCCCTGACATAGACATGCGGACCGGTGTCGGCGTCGACCGGCTTGAGGTAGAAGAAGAATTTCAGCATGCGCCAATCATCGAGGTCGAAATGATACTTGCCGAGCGAGGCGAGGTTCTTGTCGGCATCCGAAGCGGCACCGGTTGGAAAACTCCACCAGACGCGCGTCGTGATCAGTTTTGCCTGGCCGCCGAGATAGTGCGCGGCAATATCCAGAAGCAGCGGATCGCGCTGGATGGCAAGCGCCGCCGGGCAGTCGAGGATGCGCTCGAAAAAATGCCCGCTGAGCAGCGAGCGGCCAAGGCGTTTCTCGGCCTCGGCATGTTCCCCCGGCATGAATTCGAGACGGCGGTCGAAATTGCCGTAGCAAGGCGTGCGCCCGGCGAAGTCGGCGATCTCTTCATGGATATCAGGCGGCAGGACCAAGCCTGAGAACAGCCCGTCGGAGCGCAACGCATCGACGACCGCTCCCCGTTCGACACCGGCAAACATCGTATCCCCGGAATTGGCGACCGGGCGGGCGCGTTTTGCGCCCAGCCAATGCATGCGGCGTCCAGGCATTGTGCGCGCCAGCACGAACATCGGCAGCCAGGCGGGGTTTTCGCGCAGGTCCTTGAGATAGGTCGGAATGCGCACCGCGATGCGTCGCAACAGACTGCCGTCGCGCGCAATAGCCTCGAGACTGGCCGCGCCGGATGTGTCGGGGGTTGAAAGCTTCATTGGGTCCTCGGCTATGAGAGCACCACCGATGCCGCATCGGTGCTCGCCACTCGGCATGTCCCAAACCCAATTCCCGCTTGAACGGAAGCTAACCCCGCGTCAGATTTTGTGCAATGCACAATGGCCTGAGCAGCTGCAAAAAATCATGTCGAGGAGCGGCGTTCCTGCTTGGCGGGCGCCATCCAGATCTCGGCGTCGAGCCGCTTCATTGCGAGGCCGCGGGCGATGGCCTCAGCACTGCCGGCACTCTTGGCCGCGGCCGCCGCCTGACGCTTGCTGATCAGCAATCCGTCGGCCAGGGCGCGGTTTCCCGAAAAGACCCGTGCCAGGAATGGCGTGCGGCTGGCCCGCGTGCGCGAAAACCGTGCGGCCATGGTCTGCCTGGCCGTATGCGCGACAACCTCATCGATCCAGCCCTCCACCAACCGCGCGCCCGGTTCCAGGAGCAGCAACCAATCCCCCTTGGCCTGGCGGATGCCGGCAGCGACACCGCCGGTCACGTACTGACAGCCGGCATGCTCGGCCACACGATGCGTCTGGTCGGTGGAGCCTGTGTCGCAGACGATGACTTCACGCACCACGCCTTCGACCGCGCCGCCAATCAGCGAGGCGAGCGTGCGGGCGAGGCCCTCCTCGTCATTGCGGGTTTCGATGAGAACACTGAGCATCCTTAGCCGAATAGCGGAAAGCGCCGGACAGCGCCAGTTTTGCATCGCACCATAGAAAGTTCTTGCTTTGTTCTCATCGATGAAATAGGAATAATTTCATGAACAGAGCGATTCGACACAACACGGACAGTCCCTGGGAGCGGGCGAAAATGGAACAGATCGTGCGCGCCGACATTGCAGCTTTCGGAGCAGGAAGAGCCGAGATGGCCAATGCGATGGTCGAGCAGAGCGGCATGCGTGTCCGCCCGGACCGCAACCGCGGCAGGTCGGCCGGCATCAACCCGTCCGGCCGATTCGAGCCAGTCAGCCGGCACGTGTTCGACGATGGCTGGAATTCGCTGGAAGAACTGCCCCCCTTCAAGACCGAAGTGCAGGTCGAGAAGCCGCGCACCATCATCACCCGCAACGAATCGCCCGACATTTCCTTCGACCGTTCCATCAACCCTTATCGCGGCTGCGAGCATGGCTGCGTCTATTGCTTTGCCCGCCCGACGCACGCGTTCATGGGCCTGTCGCCGGGTCTGGATTTCGAATCGAAGCTGTTCGCCAAACCTGATGCGGCGCGCTTGCTCGACAAGGAGCTTTCGAAGGACAGCTATCAGCCGCGCACCATCGCCATCGGCACCAACACCGACCCCTACCAGCCGATCGAGAAGCAGTACCGGATCATGCGCGAAATCCTCGAAGTGCTGGAAGCGCGCGGCCATCCGGTCGGCATCGTGACAAAGTCCGCCCTGGTGACGCGCGATATCGATATCCTGTCGCGCATGGCCGAACGAGGGCTCGCCAAGGTGGCGCTGTCGGTGACGACGCTCGACCGCATGCTGGCGCGCACCATGGAGCCGCGCGCGTCGACGCCGACCAAGCGGCTGGAAGCGATCCGGCAGCTTTCGGATGCCGGCATTCCGGCGTCGGTCATGGTGGCTCCGATCATTCCGGGCCTGACCGATCCGGAGATGGAACGCATCCTCGATTCGGCACGTGCGGCCGGCGCGCGCGAGGCGGGTTATGTGATCCTGCGGCTGCCGCTGGAGGTCAGCCCGATCTTCAAGGACTGGCTGCTGCGCCATTATCCCGACCGTTACCGCCATGTGATGTCGCTTGTCCGCTCCATGCGTGACGGCAAGGACTACGATTCGGAATGGGGCAAGCGCATGAAGGGCGCCGGTCCCTATGCCTGGCAGATCGGCCGGCGCTTCGAGATCACAGCCAAGCGGCTTGGTCTCAATGCCGAACGGCGCACGCTGCGGACCGATCAGTTCGTTGCCGCCGGGAAAGACCAGGTGCAACTGACGCTGCTTTGAAGAGACAATTCGTCGCGATGGTTTGATCCGTCGCGCACCAAGAATCCCGTCCGGCCTGCCCCGGCCTGCAGACGGTGCCCTCCCGGTCCGGCGCCCCACCCGACCCGGAGGGACTTGCGGAGAATCGGAGCCGATGCGAACCTCGCCGCAACATGGCTCGCGCGCGTTCTGATTCTCCGCCTCTCTTTGAGATCATCGAGAAGCCCGACTTCTCCTTCGAGACGAAGGCGATGGCGGAGGGCCTGTGGCCGGTCGCCGGGATAGACGAGGCAGGCCGCGGCCCCCTGGCCGGGCCGGTGGTCGCCGCGGCGGTGGTGCTCGATCCCGCCAACATTCCCGACGGCCTCGACGATTCCAAACGCCTCAGCCATTTACAGCGTGAGGCCCTGTTCCTGCGCATTCTCGGCTCCGCACAGGCGGTCTCGATGGCCTCCATCAGCGCCGAGGGCATCGACGGCAGCAACATCCTCAAGGCAAGCCTGGAAGCCATGCGGCGCGCGCTGGTAGGGCTGTCGATCCGGCCGAAGCTTGCGCTTGCCGATGGACGCGACGTGCCGCCGGGACTGCCTTGTGAAGGGCGCGCGCTGATCAAGGGCGACCAGCGTTCGCAGTCGATCGCCGCCGCCTCGATCGTCGCCAAGGTGATGCGCGACCGCATGATGTGCGGCTGCGGCAACCATCACGACCGCTACGGGTTCGAAGTCCATATGGGCTACGCCACGGTTCGCCATCGCACCGCGATCGAAGCGCATGGCCCGGTGGCGCGGCTGCACCGCGTGTCGTTTGCGCCATTCCGGCTGGGTGGGGCCGAGGTGGACGTGGCGGAAGAAGAGAGCTTCGCCGGGCTGGATTGAGCGACGACGACGACAAGCCAATCTCCCCCTTGTGGGGGAGATGTCCGGTAGGACAGAGGGGGGCGCTGTCCCGCCGGCCTCTCAATCGGATTGCAGTTATGCCCTCAGGCTTGTCCCGATAGACCTTAGGACAACAAAGGTTAGCGTTCCTTCACGCCCCCCCTCTGCCCTGCCGGGCATCTCCCCCACGAGGGGGGAGATTGGCAGCTTCAGCGCCGCAACAAAAAAGCCGCCGGGTTGCCCGGGCGGCTTTCGATGACTGGCTAGACGAAGCGCCTAATTCAGCTTCGACTTCACGTCCGCGAGCGAAGCCTTGAACAGATCTGCACCGGCCTTGGCGTCGATCTTGCCGGCAAGCAGCGCGCGTGCTGCCTCGACGGCGATGTCGACGGCGCTGGCGCGCACTTCGCTGATGGCATCACGCTCGGCCTGACCGATCTTCTGTTCGGCAAGCGCGGTGCGCCTGACGACATAGTCCTCGGTCTTCTTATGCGCGTCGGCGGCAAGCATGTCGGCTTCGCGCTTGGCGGCAGCGACGATGTCGGCGGCCTCCTGCTCGGCTTCCTTGCGCTTGCGCTGGTACTGGCCGAGCAGCTGCTGGGCCTCCTCGCGCAGCCGGCGCGCTTCGTCCAGTTCATTGCTGATCCTGGCGGCACGGGCGTCGAGCGCCTTGGCGATCATGCCAGGCACCTTGATGTAGACGGCAACGCCGAGGAAGATGATCAGGGCTATCGTGGCCCAGAGCGTCGCGAGAGATGTGTAATCCATGATGCGCTCCTCACCGGGCCACGGATTTGACCGCGGCCGCGATCTCGGCCTTGCTGGCCTTGCCGCCAACCAGAGCCTCGACGATCGCCGAAGCGGTGTCCTCGGCGATGCTGCCGACTTCCTTCATGGCATTGGCCTTGATGGAAGAAATGCGGGCTTCGGCTTCGCCAAGCTTCGCGTCGAGCGCGGCCTCGACCTTCTTGCGAGCGGTGTCGGCCTCGGCCTTGGCAGCGTCGTTGGCCTGCTGGCCGATCGCGTTGGCCTTGGTCTTGGCTTCCGCCAGTTCCTGCTCGTAGGCAGCAACGGCGGCGTCGGCCTCGCCCTTCAACCTGGCCGCCTGGTCGAGGTCCTGCGTGATGCGATCGTTGCGCACATCGATGATGCCGCCGACGCGCGGCATCACCACCCGCTTCAGGAAGAGATAGAACAGCCCGAAGGTGATCGCCAGCCACAGAAGCTGCGACGGGAACGTCGCCGGATCGAATGGCGGAAACGTGCCATGCGCTTCAGCAGGCACGCTGGTGCCGGAATGCGTGTCGCCTTCCGTCGCAGCGTGGCTGGTATCGGCTGATGGCGCGGACTCTTGCGCAAAGGCAGATGTCACGAACATGGACTATCCCCGAAATTCAGGCCCGCCGCTTGCGCGGCCGGCCTGTCCAATCTTCCCGAGTGCTCAGCCGAACAGGGCCAGAAGCGCGATGAGAAGCGAGAAGATGCCCAGAGCTTCGGTCACGGCAAAGCCGAAGATCAGACGGCCGAACTGGCCATCGGCGGCCGAAGGGTTGCGCAGTGCGCCCGCCAGGTAGCTGCCGAAGATGTTGCCGAGGCCAATGCCCGCGCCACCCATGCCCAGGCAAGCGATGCCGGCGCCGATGTACTTTGCTGCTTCTGCGTCCATTTGTTCAACTCCTTTGGATCTAAAATTCCGTTGCGATTCCATCCGGCGCCAATGTTGGAAATCTTTGGGCCGGAAACTTTTGGACCTAGTGCCCTGGATGCAGGGCGTCGTTGAGATACATGCAGGCCAACACGGCAAAGACGTAGGCCTGCAGGAAGGCGACCAGCAGTTCCAGTGCCGTCAGCGCCACCGCCATCGCCAGAGGCAGGATCGAGCCGGCGACGCCAACCGCGCCGAGCGCGCTCAGGCTGACGACGAAGCCGGAGAACACCTTCAGCGTGATGTGGCCGGCGAGCATGTTGGCGAACAGACGAACCGAGAGGCTGACCGGGCGCGACACGAAGGAGATCACTTCGATCAGCACCACGAGAGGCAGCAGGAAGACCGGCACGCCGTGCGGCACGAACAGTTTCAGGAAGCCAAGACCATGCTTCATGAAGCCGTAGACGACCACGGTTGCGATCACCAGCACGGCAAGGCCGAAGGTGACGATGATGTGGCTGGTGACGGTGAAGAAATAGGGGAACAGGCCAAGCAGATTGGCGACGAGCACGAACATGAACAGCGAGAACACGAGAGGGAAGAACTTCATGCCCTGCGTGCCGGCGGCGTCGCGCAACATGTTGCCGACAAACTCATACGCCATCTCGGAGACCGACTGAAGCCGCCCGGGAACCAGGCTGCGGCTCGACGTCGTGAGAAACAGGAATCCAGCCGCGACGATCACGGTTGCGACCATGAACAGCGCCGAATTGGTGAAAGACAGGTCATAGCCGCCGATGTCGATCGGAATCAGCTTGTTGATATGGAACTGGTGGATCGGATCGACCTTGTCAGCTGCCACGTTCAAACCCCGTCAATGCCGCGTACGGCCTCGTTACCATTACCGCACATGGTGCGCGGTCATTTCTTGTCGTCTTGGCCACGGCGCGATTTATCGCCCTGTCCAAATTCTGCCACGACGCCGGCGGAACGCATCACATTGAGCACTCCGGCGCCAAAACCAAGCAGCAGAAACACGATCAGACCCCATGGCGATGTCCCCGCCAAACGGTCGATGACCCAGCCGATGCCGGCACCCACCACCACCCCGGCGATAAACTCGCTGGAGAGTTTGAGCGCCTGACCATAACCGGCCACACTGCCCGCTTTCGCGTCGTCTTTCCCCTCGAGCCGGCCCGGCCGCCTTGTCGCAAGCGAAGCTTCAAGGTCACGGCGGCGGCGCTCAAGATCGTCGTCGCGGATGTCGGGTTCATGCTGATTGCCGCGGCCGGTTTCTCCGGTTCCGTCTGGCCCATTCTTGTCGGCCATCGCAACCCCCCTGCCCGGTCAGACCGTCACCGTCCGTCCGCTTCTAAAGTCGCCGGCAACATAGTTAGAGGGTTTGCGCCCGTCAAGCCACGGGCGGAAGTTCATTGCCATGTATTTTAGGCAATAAAATCAATGAATTACGAAGGTGCGACATCGTGCCCGCCAGGATGACGAGGATGCATGGCGCGAATCCCCCGCGCAATGGCTCTTTGATCGGCTGCGCGCCACATCAAGGATCAGCGGCTGCTCCGCACTCAGCTCCAGCCGCCGCCATAGGTCCGATAGAAGATATGCAGGCCGATCTTGGTCATCTTCTGCATCGTGCGCGCCCAGCCGGGATGGACATATTGGGCATAGTAGTGGGTCGACGATCCGACTTCCGGAATGAAGATCTTGCCGGCGGTGACGGCCATGGCGATCTCCTGGGCGGTCTTGTAGGCGGCTGGGCTATCGATGCGCTTCTTCCTGCCGTCGCAGGCGAAGGAGAACTGGCAACGGTTGAACCAGCTGTCGTTCTGGTAGACGACGCCGCAGATCGAATTCGGATAGGTCGGATTGCGGACGCGGTTGAGGATGACCTGGGCGACAGCGGCCTGGCCGCGCACGGATTCGCTCCTCGCCTCGAAATAGATTCCGTTGGCAAGGCATGCCTGCTCCTTCTTGGAGAAGACACTCGCCGGCAGCGGGTTCTGGATCCACGAATGATCGCCCTTGGCCATCGGCGGAATGAAGCGGCCCTCATTGGGCTGCTCGTCCTGAAGCAGGGCCTCGAAGGGCGATGCCTTGGCATAGTCCGGCTCGGATTGCGCATAGGCGGTGGCCAGCACATCCGGATGGTCGTTGTTGACCAGCGCCGCCAGCATGGCCGGCACGCCGGGATCCGGCTTCTTGTCCTCGCGCGCATGGAATGCCGCGGCGATCTGGATTTCCTTGCCTTTGATCTGCGGCTTGGCGAAAGCCATTTTCAGGCCGCTGTCCATGCTGGGTCGCAGCAAGGAGGACGTGCGCTCGAAGATCGAGCCGGCGTTGAAGTTCTTTGGCGGTGCGACGGGAGACATCTGGACGATGCGCCCTTTCTTCTCGGCGCGCACCACGCGGTCCTCATCGGGCGTGGCGCTGACCTTGCCGCCCTTGCCGCGAAACGACACGTTGCCGATACCGGCCAGGTGGACGCCCGATCCGGAAATGGAGCCGGTGACATCGGAATCGACAAAGGGCATCTCGGCCGCGTGGGTCGATCCGGCGACGGATTTCTCGACATAGGAATTCCAGCGCGTGCTCGATGCTTCGAGGCCGGAAACGAGGCTCGCCATGTCCTGATAGGCGGCGACGGTCGGAAAGCCAATCCAGATGCCGAAACCGATGACGAGCGGACCCAGAAAGCCACGTTTTCTCTCACCGGCGGCGGCAACCAGCCGCTTCAACACACGTCGATGCACGGAACTCTCTCCAGGAACGCTACAGACCCCACTGGAGAGCAAAATGATGCATTAACCTTGATGGGACGTTAACGGATTCGATCGGGTTTTCCCGGTCGGCCCGAGGTCGTGGTTGCGAAGTCGGGCGATTTTGCGGCCGACCATTCAGGCCGGGCGCAGGAAGATCGGCCGGGCGATCAGCGCGCAGATGGCGGCCGCCAGCCAGACGCCGGACCAGGACCAGAGGTGCAAGAGCCCCGGAATGGCCACCGGCACCAGGAAGAAGCCGACGAAAACAAAGGTGTTGGCAAGGCTGAGCGCGGTTCCGACATGGCCGGCGCCGGCAAGGGTGGCAAGCTCGGTGTAGGCGACGCCGTGCCAGGCGGAGACAGAGATGCCTGCGACAATAAGCACGACCGGAAGAACCGCCAACCAGATGAACTGGCCGCCCGGAATGGTTGGGCCGAACAGGACCAGCAGCCAAAGCATGGCGAAGGCAAGGGCGCTGAACGCGCTGCACAAGCGAAGAAATTGGCGGCGGTTGCCGTGACGGTCGGTGAAGCGGCCGCTCCAGATGCGCATGACCATGGCGCCGATCTGCACCGCGGCGAGGCTGGCACTGATTGCCGCCGTTCCCAACCCAACGAAGTCGTGCAGGAACACGGAGGCGAAGGTGAGCACGGCCACCTGCGGAAAACAGAGCAGGCCGATGGCGGTCGCGATACGCCAGACGTCGCGATTGCGCAGCGGCGCCGGTCCGGCCACAGCCGAAGCGGGATGGCCCTCGCCTGCCGTCGGCGGCTCGTGCAGCCAGCGCCAGGCGAACAGGGCAGACAGAGCGGATGCACCCGCCAGGACTCCGAACACCGCGGCAAAGCCGAAAGCCAGCGCAAGCGAGGGCAGCACGAGCGCGCCAAAGCCGCCGCCAAGCGGCACCGCCGTCTGCCTGATGCTCATGGCGAAGCCGCGCTCGTTTTCCCGAAACCAGCCCATGATGGCGCGGCCGCTCGAACCGTTGACGCTGCCGCCGAGCAATCCGGTGATGAATAGGCTCGCAGAGAGCAGCGTGACATCGGGAGTACCGGCCTTTGTCGGCACGACCAGCATCGCCATGACCAGGAGCCACGCCGCCGTCGCGCCGAGCCCGATCAACAGCACGCGGCGGTCGCCCCAGCGATCGGTGAGCAAGCCCCAGGGCAGTTCGCTGAGCGCGACCCCAAGCCCGAGAAGGCCAAGCGCCAGACCGAGTTCGGCATTGCCTAGGTGATAGCCCTGGCGAAGAACGACCGCCGTCGCCGGGATGCCGGAGAACGTAGCCGAGAAGGCGGCATTGGCGGCAACGCCGATGCCCAGGACTTTCCAGCGATGGCCCGGCGTGAACACCCTCCCGGTGGAACCGGTATCTTCCAGAAGTTCCGACGGCTGCCGGTCGGTGCAATTGACAATGGCGGACATGACTTCATTTCCCGTGCTGGCCAGCGGTTCGGCCTTGACGATCTGTCCCTACCGCCATAATTTCGTCCTGAAAATCAGGAAGTTTTGAACTTACAATCCTGAAAATCGGGACTTCCAACATGCGACGCGTGACATTCGACCTCGACGTCCTGCGCAGTTTCGTCACCGGCATGGAGCTGGGTAGCTTTGCCAAGGCCGCTGACCGGCTTGGCCGGTCGACGTCGGCGGTCAGCGCGCAATTGAAGAAACTGGAAGAACAGGCGGCGACGCCGATCTTCCGCAAATCAGGACGCGGCCTCGCTTTGACCGAGGCCGGCGAGACCATGCTCGGCTATGCGCGCAGGCTGATCGAATTGAATGACGAGGCGGCATCCGCCATCCACGGTGTCGAGCTGGAAGGCTGGGTACGGCTCGGCTTGCAGGAAGATTTCGGCGAGGCGGTGCTGCCGGACGTGCTCGGCCGATTTGCCCGGGCGCACCCCAAGGTGAAGATCGAAGCCAGGATCGCACGCAGCCACGACCTTGCCGAAAGGGTCCTGTCAGGCAGCCTCGATATCGCGCTCGCCTGGCACTGCGGCGAAACGCTGCCCTACAGCCAGCATGTCGCCGATGTGCCGATGCGCTGGATCGGGCCGGCAAAGCGTATCGAGACCAGCCTGCGCAACAGTGAGCCGCTGCCGCTGGCGGCGCTCGAAGCGCCATGCCTTCTGCGCACGGTGGCAACCGAAACGCTCGACCGCGCCGGCCTGTCGTGGCGGATGGCCTTTTCCAGCCCGAGCCTTGGCGGCATCTGGGCAGCCGTGGCGGCGGGGCTGGGGCTGACAATCCGCACCGACATCGGCCTGCCGGCCAGCGTCAGCGCGATGACGCCGGAGATCGCCGGGCTGCCTGCATTGCCCAAAATGGCGTTGGTGCTGCACCAGAAGGATGCTGAACTGGATCCGGTGGCAGCGCGGCTGGCCGACATATTGCTGCAGGCGGCGTTGCAGGCGCTGCCACGGGACGAGCGGTTGAAGGAGGTCGCTTAGACAGCCGGAACAGGTATCCAGCGCCCGACCGCTTATTTACGCTTGTTCGACCTGCCGGCGAACGGATTGTCCGACGTGCGCAGCGCGATGCGGATCGGCACGCCGGGCATATCGAAGGCTTCGCGCAGGCTGTTGGAGAGATAGCGGACATAGGATTGCGGCATCGCATCGGGCCGCGAGCACTGGACAACGAAACCCGGCGGCCGGGTCTTGGCCTGGGTGACGTATTTGACCTTCAGCCGGCGCCCGGCCACGGCAGGCGGCGGATGGTGTGCCAGGATGCCTTCCAGCCAGCGGTTGAGCTTGCCAGTCGAGACGCGGCTGTTCCATACCTTGTGGGTCCTGATGACGGCATCCATCAGCTTGTCGAGGCCGCGCCCGGTCTCGCCGGAGACAGGTACGGCCTGCAGGCCGCGCGCCTGGGGAAGAAGCCGTTCCGTCTTCTCGCGCAGTTCGGCCAGAAGCTCCTGGGGATGGTCGATCAGGTCCCATTTGTTGAAGGCGATCACCGGCGCCCGCCCTTCCCTGATGATCAGGTCGGCGATCTGCAGATCCTGCTTCTCGAAGGGAATGGTGGCGTCGAGCACGATGATGACGATCTCGGCGAAGCGGATGGCGCGCAGGCCGTCCTGCACCGACATCACTTCGAGCTTTTCGTGAATCCTGGCCTTGCGGCGCATGCCGGCCGTATCGAACAGCTTCAGGCGGCGGCCATGCCAATCCCAATCGACCGAGATCGAATCACGGGTGATGCCGGCTTCCGGTCCGGTGAGCAGCCGTTCTTCGCCGATCAGCGCGTTGATCAGCGTCGACTTGCCGGCATTGGGACGGCCGACGACGGCGATGCGCATCGGCTTGGTGTCGTCATAGGTGTGCTCGGCATCCGGATCGGCGATATCCTCGCCGATCAGCACCTCGCCGGCAGCGATCTCTTCGTCTTCGCCATCTTCGTCTTCGCCGAAGGCGCGCGCTTCGCCGAGCGCGCCGATCACGGCGTCGCGCAAATCGGGCATGCCCTGGCCATGCTCGGCCGAAACCGGGATCGGCTCGCCAAGGCCGAGCTCCCAGGCTTCCAGCATACCGCCCTGGGCGCCCTTCGCCTCGGCCTTGTTGGCGACCAGCACGACCGGCTTGCCGGACTTGCGCACGATCTCGGCGAAGGTCCTGTCATCAGGCAAAAGGCCGGACTTGGCGTCGATGGTGAAGAAGATCAGGTCGGCCTCGCGGATAGCGATCTCGGTCTGCGCACGCATGCGGCCGGGCAAGGTCGAGGCACCAGCGTCCTCGAAGCCGGCGGTGTCGATGACATCGAAATGCAGGTCGTAGAGCTTGGCGGCGTGGACGCGACGGTCGCGGGTGACGCCCGGCGTGTCGTCGACAAGCGCCAGCTTTCTTCCCACCAGCCGATTGAAGAGAGTGGATTTGCCGACGTTAGGTCTGCCGATGATGGCGACTTTGAAGGTCACGACGCACTGCCCGACCCGCGGATCAGCTCGGACATCAATGTTGCGCGCTCGCGGGTGTTGCGCGGGGCGCCGTCATCGGCGGCGATCTGGTCGAACAGTTTCAGCGCGTCCTGCGTCTTGCCTTCCTTCCAGGCGGAAAGGCCGAGCGCCTCGCGCGCCGTGTGGCGCAGCGTGTTGGTGTCGGATGTCAGCGCTTCGACACGGCTGGACACGTCGGCGAACGAGCCATGGTCGACGAGCAGCAGCGCTGCCCGCAGCCGCGCCATGTCGCGAATGCTCTGAGGAATGGCCGTGTCGGCGGCGACTTCGTCGAAATCCTTGACGGCGGCGGGAACGTCGCCCTTGTTCGCCTTGACGGTCGCGCCGCGCATGCGTGCGAGCAGCGGATAGGCGCCGTAGCCATCCTTCTCCAACTGATCGAGCGCGGTCAGCGCCTCATCGTTCTTGCCGTCATTGGCAAGCTTCAGCGCCTGCGAGAACGCATCGCCCGAGCGGTTGGCGCGCGTCTCGTCCCAATAGCGATAGCCGACGAAGGCTGCGGTGCCGAGCACCACGAGGATCGCAACGACAATCAGGGCTGGGCCAAAACGGTCCCACAGCGCCTGCGCCTGTTCGCGACGGATCTCGTCGTTGACTTCACGGATAAAACTGTCGTCGGACATCAAATCAAACCATTCCTGCCCGGTCGGGCCTTTGTCAGCCCGCGTTTTAGCGAAATTTTGCCGGCATGGAAGGGGTTCGACCGGAAAATCGCCTATTGTCCGGGGCAAACGGATGTTTGCCCCGGACGAGCAGCCGAAGAGGCCCATCGCACCCGCGCCACATTTAGGCGATAGCCGGCTTGCAGACGTTCCCCGAGTTAAGATCAGATTTCCTATGCTTCGTCCGTTCCGCGTTGTTGCGTTTTCGCTTGCCGCGCTCGTCACTGCCGGCGTGGCTCTGGCCGACCCGCCCGCGCCACCGGTGCCGGCAAAGCCCAAGCAGGTCGTCATCATCTCGTTCGACAGCGCCCGCGACATTTCGCAGTGGAAGCGCAGTCGAGCACTGGCTGAGCGCACCGGCGCACATTTCACCTATTTTCTGTCCTGCGTCTTCCTGCTGTCGACGGAAACACGCAAGGAATACACCGCACCCGGCAGAAGCGCCGGGAAATCCAATATCGGCTTTGCCGCCTCCAAACAGGAAGTCACCGACCGGCTCGAGCAGATCGGGCTTGCCGCGCATGAGGGCCACGACATCGCCAGCCATGGCTGCGGCCATTTCGACGGCAAGGACTGGAGCAAGGCCGACTGGCTGAAAGAGTTCGGTTCGTTCGAGCACATTCTCGAGAACGCCTATGCCATCAACGGCATTGCGCCCGAGCCTGAGGGCTGGCGCGATTTCGCACGGCATGCGGTCGTCGGTTTTCGCGCGCCGTATCTGTCGACGGGCAAGGCGCTCTATGAAGCGCTGCCGGCCGCCGGCTATCAATTCGACGCCAGCGGCGTCTCGCAGGGCCCCGCCCGACCGACGGCCAGCAACGGCGTCATGCACTTTTCGCTGCCGCAGATTCCAGAAGGACCGAAGTCACGGCCGGTGATCGCCATGGACTACAATCTCTATGTCAGGCATTCCGGCGGCTTCGAACGGCCAAGCCAAGCGGGCGAGTTCGCCAACCGGACCTATGATGCCTTCCGCGCCGCCTTCGACAAGCAGTATGCCGACAAGCGTATTCCGCTGGAACTCGGCTTCCACTTCGCGCTGATGAATGACGGCGCTTACTGGAACGCGCTGGAGCGCTTTGCCGGCGAGGTCTGCGTCAAGGCCGATGTCGAATGCATCAGTTTTCGCGATTATGTTTCGCGGCAAGATGCTTCCCAGAAGCAAGCTTCGGTCGGCGGCTGAGCCGCCAACCCGGTTCGTTTCCAACCTCGATCTTTAGGCCGGATCCTCAGCGCCCTGCCTTGCCAGATAGCGCTGGTCGATATCGGGCAGCGGCTCGCCTTGCAGCGTCGCCTCGAAGGCGCGCAGGCGCTTGTGGACCGATTGCAGCTCGACGATGGTCGACCAGGAGGTGAGCAGAAACTGCAGCGAACCGGTCACCTTGCCGAATGCGTTCGAAATCTGGTTCAGCGCGCCGAACGTGATCTTGTGCGCCACCAGCGAGGGACCGAGGATCAGCAGCGAGAAAATGTTGTCGGCCTGCAGGTACGTGTAACGGACGACGTTGAAATAGATGTAGTGGAAATAGAGCCTGAAATAATTGTGGCGAACATTCTCGAACAGCTCGGCCGTGGTGGCCGGCTGGGCCCGGTCCGCGTGATCCTCGCCGTAGACGAGTTCCTTGCGGTAGGCTGCCTCAACGCGCTGGTTGCGGAACTGCAGCCCTGGAAGTTTCAGACCTGCAACCATGACCGAGATCGTCCCGAACAGACACCAGGCAAGGGCTGCGACAACCAATGGCTGTGGAATCGCGCCGATAATCGGCAACTCGGTGATATGGGCCTGCAACTGGATCATGACCGGCAGGAATGCGATCAAGGTCATGATCGACTGGACGAAGCTGGAGCCGAGATCTTCCATGATCTGCGAGAACCGCATCGTGTCTTCCTGGATGCGCTGCGAGGCACCCTCGATATGGCGTAGCCTGCCCCAATTCTCGACGAAGTAGTTGTTCATCGCCGTGCGCCAACGGAAGATCCAGTGACTGACGATGAAGGCGTTGACCACCTGCACATTCATGCCGACCAGGGCGAGCCACGAAAAATCAGCCAATCCGATATAAAATTCGCTGTTGGTCGACTTTCCAGTCCCCGACATCAGCCCCTGCACATAGTCGAAGAAAGGCCCATACCAGGCGTTGACGGCGACGCTGACCTGCACATTGAAATAGATGAAGAACAGGATGACCGCGGTCATCAGGATCGACCAGCGTTGCCATGGATGCGGCGAA
Source organism: Mesorhizobium sp. M7A.F.Ca.CA.001.04.2.1 (assembly GCF_003998485.1). Lineage (NCBI taxonomy): Bacteria > Pseudomonadati > Pseudomonadota > Alphaproteobacteria > Hyphomicrobiales > Phyllobacteriaceae > Mesorhizobium > Mesorhizobium sp. M7A.F.Ca.CA.001.04.2.1. The sequence goes on along the minus strand of NZ_RZQT01000083.1, from coordinate 4,549 downwards.
TACCAGCTCCAGAATGCGTAGAAGACGAGCACGCAGAACGCGAAATAGAGATAGAACCAGAGGAACGGCTTCGATACGAGGATGGCGATGCCGATGATGGGCGGCGCGCCGGCCGCGGCGGGCGGCAATCCGAAAACCGTACCTAATTGTTCACCACCGAAGAACCAGAACAGGATCGCCGCAAGGCTCCAGACGGCGGCCGAAGTGAAGAACAGCTTCGGCTGCGGGAAAAAGGATACGAACACTGTGGCGAATTCCTCGATCTAGGCGCAAATCAGCTGACGACAGCGGGCATAAAGTCACACATTAGTGGGAAAGAAAATGCCCGTGCCCGATGCCCGGCACAGCAAGCCCACAATCATGGCGATTTTGGCGCAGCCGACCATGTGATGGCGCCGGAGACGACCAGCACGATCGCGGCTGTGATCGAGGCGAGGAAGAAATCGCCGGACATCTGCGCCAGAAACCCGGCGGCGACCGGCCCGATGATCTGGCCTAGGCCGAACACAGCCGTCATCAGGGCGAATATCCGCCGCGGCGCGCTTGGCGCCTGCTGCCGGGCGGCCTGCAGGCCAAATGCGGTGATGGCAATGAAGGTGCCACCGAGCAGCACGCCGGAAAGCAGCGGCCCGGTGGCGCCGCCGATGGCGACGCTGGCGGTGACGCCGGCAACTTCGATGAAGCACGCCAGCGCATAGGCGGCATAGAGGCCGGTGCGGGCCGCGACCTTCTGCCAGAGCCAGACTGAGGGAAAGCCCGCAAGACCGGCGACCATCCACACCATGGCCTCGAAGACGCGGCTGCCGCCGCCTTGCCGGACGATGGCGACCAGGAATGTCGCCGTCACCACATAGCCAAAGCCGAACAGGCCGTAGGCGACGATGACCTTGACCAACGACCGGTCCATCCGCAGTGCCGGCTCGCGGGTGACTTCGCCGTTGCCGAGCGGACCCTCATTGGCCAACAGTGCAACGAGGACGAAACCACAGGCCGAAATCGCCGCCGACCAGAGCCAGCCTGCAGCCCAGCCCGAATGCTCGGCGACCAGCACCGCCATCATCGCCGCCGATGCCGCTATGCCGAGCCCGACGCCGCCGAAATGCCAGGCCTGCAGGTCGTTGCGACCGGCAGCCGCGATATGGCTGAACACGATGCTGGCCATGAAAACCATGACGAAGGCGCTGGCCAGACCGGCCAGAAAGCGGATGGCGAGAAAGGCCGCCATCGCTTCGGTCAGCCCCATCAGCGCGGCAAGGACCGTACTGGCGCCAAGCCCCGCCAGCATCAGCAGGCGCTCGCGCCCATGCGCCCAGCCGCCCGCCGCTGCCAACGCGCCGACGAGATAACCGAGATAATTGGCCGACGCGATCCAACCGGCATCGGCAGGCGACAGATGCAATTCCTGCATCATGCCGGGCAGGATCGGCGTGTAGACGAAACGGCCGATGCCCATGGCAACCGCCATGGCAATCATGCCGGCGAAGGCGAAACGCAGCGCTGTCGAGGTGGCTGATGTCATTGCACTGCACAATAAGTGCAGGGGTCGCTGAAACAATCGCCATCTGTTGGGCCAGCGCGTGCGCGACGTGGTGCTCGCCTCGACTTTCCTCAAGCCGGAACGCTTGGCGCCTGCTCAGCAGCGGCCGCCGGCGTGCAATGGGGCCGTCTCGTGCACTGTCCGCCGTGCCGTCAGCCTGAACGGCACATCGCCCAGTTCGCGTTCCGACATGGTGTTCAGCACCGGATGCGAAAGCGGATCGGTCAGCCATCTCTGCGTTTCGCCGTCCGGGTGCGGCTCATACGGCGTACTCGCAGCGAAAAAGACCTTCAGCGACGACGACAAGATCCTCAGCATTTCCGGCTCCACAGGTCTGTCTCTTCCGATAAAATCCGCCGTTACGACATGCCTTTCAATTGAGATTTCAGCCGGATCAGTTTAGAAAAACTCAATGGCCATGCTCAACCGCGTCCACCTCAACGGCCTGCGCGCCGTCGAAACCGTTGCCCGTCTCGGATCGCTGGCGGCGGCCGCCGGTGAGCTCAACGTTTCCGTCAGCGCCGTCAGCCAGCAGATAAGCCGTACCGAAAAACAGCTCGGCCAGGCGCTGTTCGAGCGAACGGCGAGCGGTCTGGTGCTGACCGAATTCGGCGCCGTCTTCGCGGCCCGCCTTGGTGCTGGATTTCGTGAGCTTTCCCAGGCCGTGGCGCTGGCCGACGAGGCTACGCAATGCACATTGGTGGTTTCGGTGGCGCCGGCCTTTGCCTCGAAGTGGCTGTTGCCCAGACTATCTCGCCACTTCGACCGGCATCCCAACGTGCTGCTGCGCATCGACGCTTCGGTGCGGCTGGCCAATCTCGATCACTCAGACATCGACATCGCCATCCGGCTTGGCGATGGCAAATGGCCGGGCGGGCGCACGGAACTGCTCTTGGCGCAGGAAGTCTTCCCGGTCTGCGCGCCGGCGATTGCCCAAAAACTGAAGTCGATCGAGGACCTTGCCCAGACCTGCGCGATCACCGACGAGCGAGCAATGATCAACTGGGAAAGCTGGTTCGAGACGGCCGGCGTCCCACCTGTCAGCTTCCTCAAGGGTGCGCGTTTCACCGACCCGATGCTGTGCCTGGAATCGGCGATTGCCGGCCACGGCGTGATGCTGGGCTGGCAATTGCTCGCCGCGGATGCGCTGGCCGACGGGCGGCTGGTGGCGCCTTTCGGTATCCGCGCCCAGAGCGGGCTCGGCTATTGGCTGGTGACCTCGTCCGTCAAGGCGGAAAGCCGCAAGGTCCGGGATTTCAAGGTCTGGATCAGGGAAGAGATCGAAGCAACCATGGCGCGGTTCGGGTCCGCAAACCCAAAACCCGCCGGCGCGATCGCGGTGGAAAGCGCCGCGCCGCCGCTCTATGGTAGGTCGGACATCAAACTACGACAGGCAGGATCATGACCACACATTCGCGCGGCGTTTCCGCATCAATCGACCCGGTGAAGCTCGACAGGCTGGCGGAAGTCGCCATCAAGGTCGGGCTGCAATTGCAGCCAGGGCAGGATCTGGTGCTGACGTCATCGATCGCGGCACTGCCGCTAACCAGGCGGATCGTCGAGCATGCCTACAAGGCCGGCGCCGGCCTGGTGACGCCGATCTTCAACGATGACGAGATGACGCTGGCGCGCTACCGCTTCGGCGCCGATGCGAGCTTCGACCGCGCCGCCGGCTGGCTCTATGAAGGCATGGCGAAAGCCTTTTCCAACAATGCGGCCAGGCTTGCCGTGCGCGGCGAGGATCCGTCGCTGCTCTCCGCACAGGATCCGGCGAAAGTGGCGCGCGCCAACAAGGCCAATTCGATGGCTTATCAGCCGGCGCTGGAAAAGATCACCGGCTTCGACATCAACTGGAACATCGTCGCCTATCCGGACCTCGCCTGGGCCAAACAGGTCTTCCCCGGCGATGCCGACGATGTTGCGGTCGTGAAACTCGCCGATGCCATCTTCGCCGCGTCGCGGGTCGATGTGGAGGATCCGATCGGCAACTGGAGGGCGCACAACGCGGCGCTGCGCAGCCGCACCGAATGGCTCAACCGCCATAATTTCCATGCGCTGCACTTCACCGGACCGGGCACCGACCTGACGGTTGGACTGGCGGACGGCCATGAATGGATGGGCGGCGCCTCGACCGCCAAGAACGGCATCACCTGCAACCCCAACATCCCGACCGAAGAGGTCTTCACCACGCCGCATGCAAGGCGGGTCGAAGGCCATGTCTCCTCGACCAAGCCGCTGTCCTACCAGGGCACGCTGATCGACGACATTTCGGTGCGTTTCGAAGAAGGCAGGATCGTCGAGGCCAAGGCATCGAAGGGCGAGGACGTGCTGAAGAAAGTGCTCGACACCGACGAGGGCGCGCGCCGTCTCGGCGAGGTGGCGCTGGTGCCGCATTCCTCGCCGATCTCGGCCAGCGGCCTGTTGTTCTTCAACACGCTGTTCGACGAGAACGCCGCCTGCCACATCGCGCTCGGCCAATGCTATTCGAAGTGCTTCGTCGACGGCGCCTCGCTCAGCCAGGACGAGATCGCCGCGCGCGGCGGCAACAAGAGCTTCATCCACATCGACTGGATGATCGGCTCGGACAAGATCGACATCGATGGCGTCCACAAGGACGGCGCCCGCGTGCCTGTCATGCGCAAGGGCGAGTGGGCCTGAGGGTTCCAGCCGAGAGGTGTGATGGCCTTCAACATCGCGGTCAAGCGTATCTACGAGCCGCCCGCTGCCGAGGACGGGCAGCGGGTTCTGGTCGACCGCATCTGGCCGCGCGGCGTCAGCAAGCAAGACGCCGCGCTGACGCTGTGGTTGAAGGACATCGCGCCGAGCGACGAGTTGCGCAAATGGTTCGGCCACGAGCCGGCGCGCTGGGCGGAGTTTCAGGAGCGGTATCGCGCTGAGCTGGATGGGAATGGCGCGGCGGTGACGCAGTTGCGAGGCCTGCTGGGTAACGGCAAGGTGACGCTGCTCTACGGCGCGCATGACGAGGCGCACAACAATGCGGTGGCGCTGGCG
>NZ_RZQT01000082.1:0-25609 GCF_003998485.1 Mesorhizobium sp. M7A.F.Ca.CA.001.04.2.1 | reverse complement strand
CTACAGGCCCGAGCCGCCGGCCACCGCCGAGACGCGACTGACCGCCATTCCCTATTTCGCCTGGGACAACCGCGAGCCCGGCGAGATGCTGGTATGGCTCAGGGACGGCTGAGTTGGGACGTCAGCCCGATCTCCACGGCCACCAGTTCCTGCAACCGCCACAGATTGCGGTCGCGGATGCCGCAGGCTTCGAGGTGGCGGATCGTCTCGAAAAGATATTGCGCGCCCGAGCCCCAATGTCCGACGGCGGTGGCCAGCGTCGCCGCGATCGCCTGGTTGTCGAGCTTGCCTGCATAACGCGGATTGGCGGGATCGGAGCGCGCGATACGGACCCCGTTCGGTCCTGACCTGCAGCCAGCGCGGCACGTTGACGGCGGGCAGGATGGTCATTTCGCGGCGCAGCAGCGCTTCGAGGTTAGCCGCCACCGGCTCCGCGATCTCGAACACCATGCCCTGGCACTGGCCGCCGCGATCGAGCGCCATCATCAAGCCGGGCTGCTCGATCGTGCCGCGAAAACGCTGCACCGTAAAGCAGAACGAACGATGCCAGCCGCTGGCCACCGCGCGTTCTCCGCCCCTCACCTCGCCGGCGGGCTTCCACAGCAGCGAGCCATAGGCAAATAGTTTCAGCGGCCCGGCCGGAGCGTCGGCCAGCACCTCTTCGCGGATGCGCGCATAGTCGGCATCGGTCATGTGAACCATGCCCGGCGTCGGCCCGGCATCCTCGACAGCACGCATGGTGTGGGCGATGAGGTCCTCGGTCAGAGCCATCGGCGCTTTGCGCGGCGCGGACGTGCGCGGTGCGGTGGAAATTGGCTTGTTCATGTTCGTGCCCCGGCCATCGTCGCCATGTTGCCCAGGGACCGGAGATTCTCAAGGGCCGGCCGGACTCAAGACCTGAACGGTTGCGGCCAACCGCCTGAAAGCATTCGTAAGTATCGACTAACGCCCCGGCGCAGCACTCAGTTCGCTGCGCCGCCAGGCCGCCGGCGAAATTCCCACCGAACGCTTGAACTCGCGTCCGAAATGATAGACGTCGCAAAAGCCGCAGGCCTCGGCAACCTCGGCCAGCGGCTGGTCGCCCTGCACCAGCAGCGATTGCGCCTGCATCAGCCGCTCGCGCATCAGCCATTGGTGGGGGCTCGTGCGCAGATGTTTCTGGAACAACCGCCTTATCTGTGAGGCGCCGAGGCCGGTGACGGTGGCAAGGTCGGGAGCCGTCCAGGCGGAGCCGGGCGCGGCGCGCATGGCGTCGAGCGCTGAAGCAAGCGGCTTCGGCAGATCGTCATTGCCGGCGCCGTTCACCGCACGGTCGACCAGAAGCAGGAATTCGGCGACCAGTTGGTTGAGGCGCAGGTCGAGCCCGGCGTCACGTCGCCGCAGCGCCGCGAACAACCGCTCGAACCACGGCGCCGGGCCGGTGCCTTCCGTGAACACGGTCCGCAATATCCCTTCGCCGAACAATTTGCGCCGCAGGATGGCCGGATCGGGCCCGTCGAGCCTGAACCAGAGCAGGGTCCAGGGATCGGCCGGATCGGCCGCGTGCACATGCGGCGCCTCGTTGGCCATCCACACCAGCTGGTTCGCGCGCACCTCCAGCCTTTGCCCCAGCGTCTCCACGAAACCCCGGCCCGACAGGCAATAGAGGATGTCCTGGCCGGGATAGACGGGCCGCTCGATGCGATAATCGGGCGCCGCGGCAACCTTGCCGGCGCGCAGCACGCTGAACGCCGTGCGCGTCCATCCGGCCGCCGGCACATAGTGGAAACTCTCGAAAACCGATGTCTTTCCTTGCATGCGCGTTTTATACAAAGAGAGTGCCTTGCTGTCCATTTTGTTTGCTGCCAGGCGCCGCTATGGTCGCTCTCAAGAGGATGGGATCTCGGCAAGCAATGGCCGGATCCCTCGAGTTTTGCGGGCTTACCAGGCGCCTTGCGCCGGCGGCGGCCCCGAAAGACCAGGGAGGCAGGACGATGTTGGCGATGACCAAGCAGGAAACCGAGCTCTACGCCCGCGACGGGTACATTATCCGCAGGGGGCTGCTCAGCGTCGCGGAAGTGGACGATTTCCGCGACCACGCCCGCAAGCAGCTCGAGGCCGAGAACAAGAGCGGCGCCGTGATGGCCAAGGGCGACAAGGAAGGCAAGACCACTCTTCTCAAGATGTGGACCAAGGCCGAAGACGACAAATACGGTCTTCTGGCCCGCGACGAGCGCATGGTCGATCTGGCCGAGGCCGCCGTCGGCAAGCCGATCTACCTCTACAGCCACAAGATGACGATGAAGCAGCCCAACGAGGGCGGCGCCTGGGAATGGCACCAGGATTTCGGCTACTGGTACAATTACGGCTGCCTGGCACCGGAGATGATGAGCATCTATGTCGCGCTCGATAAGGCGACCCGCGAGAACGGCTGCCTGCAGGTGCTGAAAGGCACGCACAAGCTCGGCCGCCTCAACCATATCAGGGAGAACGACCAGACAAATGTCGAGCAGGAACATCTGGACGCGGCGCTGAAGCGCTTCGAGCACATCTATGTCGAGATGGAAGCCGGCGACGCGCTGATCTTCGACGGTAATCTGTTGCACCGCTCCGATGCCAACCGTTCGGACACCTATCGCTGGGGCTACATCTGTTCCTACAACGCCGTCGAGAACGCGCCGTTCAAGAAGGTGCGCGACTACGGAAATTACGACGAGATGCACAAGGTGCCGGCGGGCTCCTTCCGCGAGGCGTCCTGACGCCACAAATACAGGGTATGGGCGGCGATGCCCGCACCCGGCCATGATCCGGCGAGCCGAACCGGCTTTTCGAAAAATCATGACCGAACAGGGAGATAGCGCCTGATCCTGAATCAGTTCGGGACCGGCCCTGAAGCAGCGGCCCGCGCACGAGCTCGGCTCGGGTCGATGAAAACGGAGGAGTGGCCACGCTGGTGAGGACCGGCGGGCCACGCGCAGGGAGGATACTATATGGCCGATGCGGTCAGGACCGGCGCGCGCGCGCCAGCCACGGACCGATTCACGATGGCGCGGCTGTTGCGGGCGCGCGAGGCGGGCGTGTTCATCGCGCTGCTCGTGCTGTGCCTGTTCCTGTCCTTCGCCACCGATGGATTCCTGACATCGCTGAACCTGCTCAATGTCGGACGCCAGATCTCGTTGCTCGGGATCATGGCGGTCGGCATGACGTTCGTGCTGATCGCCGGCGAGGTCGACCTGTCGGTCGGCTCGACCTATGCGTTCTCAGGTCTCGCCACCGGTATGCTGATCATTGCCGGCTGGGCGCTGCTGCCGGCGATCGGAGTCGGCCTGATGACCGGCGTCGCCATCGGCCTCATCAATGGCGTGCTCTCCACCTATGGCCGCCTGCCCTCGCTGATCGCGACGCTGGGCATGCTCTCCATCGTGCGGGGTGCCGCCCTCATCTTGACCAACGGCCAGCCGGTGACGGTCAATGCCCGCAACGGCGCACTGCCCGACGTGCTGCAGACCTTCTCCTTCATCGGCCAAGGCTATCTGTTCACCATCATCCCGATGCAGCTGGTGTTCTTCGTCATCGTCGCGGTGCTGGCCTGGATCGTGCTGTCTTTCTCCAATTTCGGCTTCCGCGTCTACGCCGTCGGCGGCAGCGCCAAGGCCGCACGTGTCTCCGGCATCTCCGTCAACAAGGTCAAGATATCAGCCTTCATCCTGATGGGCGTGCTCGCCGCCGTCGCCGGCATTCTGGGCCTCGCCTTCCTGCCCTCCAGCCAGGCTGGGCGCACCGGGCTCGGCCTGGAGCTCGACGTCATCGCCGCCACCATCGTCGGCGGCGCCTCGCTGTCGGGCGGTGAAGGTACCATCCTCGGCACCATTCTGGGCGTGCTGATCATCGGCGTCATGCGCAACGGCCTGGTGCTGTTGGGCGTATCGCCCTTCGTGCAGGAACTGATGATCGGCCTGGTCATCATCATCGCGGTCGGCATCGACAAATGGAGCACGCGCCGAACGGGTTGATCGCAAAAACAGAAGCAACCAGAACCAAAAAGGGAGGACTATCCATGAACATCAGACACGTCATTCTCGCAGCCACGCTCGGTCTGTTTCCCCTGTCGGCCCACGCCGAATCCAAGCTCGCCGATTTCGCCCTGGCGCCGCGCATCAAGGCCAAGATCGATGCTGGGCAGCCGCTCGACATCTACGTTTCCTACCATGACGTCTCCAACGAATTCGCGCCGTTCATGAAGGCCGGCGTCGAGCGCGCCGCCAAGGAGGACAAGGTTGGCGCCCAGTTCATCGGCCCGGTCGGCGCCGATGCCGACGGCCAGATCTCGGAGATCGAGACGCTGATGGGCAAGATGGACGGGCTGGCGATCTCCTCCGTCTCCACCGACGCGCTGGCGCCGGTGATCGACCGCGTCATCGCCGCCGGCATCCCGGTCGTCACCTTCAACACCGACAATCCGGAGAGCAAGCGCCTCGCCTTCGCCGGCCAGGACCTCGTCCAGTCCGGCCGCGAGGCCGGCAAGCTGATGGCCAAGGTGCTGGGCGGCAAGGGCAAGGTGATGATCACCACCATCGACGCTGCCGCGCAATGGTCGCTCGACCGCGAGAAGGGCGCGCGCGAGGCGCTGAAGGCCGAGCCCGGCATCGAGGTCGTCTCGACGCTCAACACCGGCACCGACCCGCAGAAGATCTATGCGGCGATCGAGAACGCCATGCTCGCCAATCCGTCGATCTCCGGCGTCCTGTCGCTCGAATGCTGCTCGACGCCGGCCGCCGGCACCTGGGTGGAACGCAACAAGGCCGCCGACAAGGTCAAGGTGGTCGGCTTCGACCTGCTCGACCAGACGGTGCAACTGGTCCAGGACGGCAATGTCGATGCCACGATCGACCAGGCGCCCGAAAAGCAGGGCTTTGCCGCGGTCGACCTGATCGTGCAGTTCCTCAGCGGCAAGCCGATCGACAATGTCGACACCGGCGTCGGCATCTACACCAAGGAAAACATCGCCGAGGTGGCCAAGAAGTAACAAGCCAGCCCTGCGGGGTCGCCGGCCTTGGGCCGGCGGACCTGCTTGGCCAGCCCGCCAATGACAGAGCAACAGACCCCCGCCCCCATCGTCGAAATCTCCGGACTGACCAAGCGGTTCCCCGGCGTGCTGGCGCTCGACCGCATTTCCGTCGGCTTCCGGCCCGGCGAGGTGCATGCCGTCATCGGCGAGAACGGCGCCGGCAAGTCGACGCTGATGAACATCCTTGCCGGCGACCTGCAGCCGGACGGCGGCGAAATCCGTATCGACGGCAGCCCCGCCACCATTGCCTCGCCGCTGGCCAGCCGCGCCGCCGGCATCACGGTGGTCTACCAGGAACTGGCGCTCTGCCCGACGCTGACCATCGCCGAAAACATCATGATGTCGGACATGGCGGCGCGCTCGTCACTATCCTTCGTGCCGCGCGACCAGATGCGGCGCGAGGCGCGCGCGGCATTGACCCGGCTCGGCATGGGCGCGCTCGATCCCGACACCAGGGTCTCGCGCCTGTCGGTGGCCGAGATGCAGTTGGTCGAGATCGCCGGCGCCATCCGCCAGCGCGCCCGCGTGCTGGTGCTCGACGAACCCAATTCGGCGCTGTCCAAGCGCGAGAGCGAGCGTCTGTTCGAGATCGTCAGGCAATTGCGCGGCGAAGGCGTCACCGTGATCTACGTCTCGCATCACCTGAAGGAAGTGCTCGACCTTGCCGACCGCGTCACCGTGATGCGCGACGGCCGTACCATCGAGACAATGGACAATGACGGCCTGTCGGAGGACCGGTTGATCCGCGCCATGGTCGGCCGCGACCTCGATACGGCGGCGCAATGGTCGCTGCAAGCTGAAGCGCGGTCGGATGACGCGCCCATAGTGCTGTCGGTCGAGAAGCTGACCGCGCCAGGGCTGGACAGGCTGAGCTTTCATGCCCGCGCCGGCGAAATTCTCGGCATTGGCGGCCTGCCGGATTCCGGCAAGGACATGCTGGGCGAGGCGCTGTTCGGCCTGTGCCAGCGCAGCGGCCGCGTCACCGTAGACGGCAAGGAATTGCGCGCCGCCGACCCGCAGGCCTCAATCCGCAGTGGCATGGCGCTGGTGCCGGCAGACCGGCGCGGCGCCGGTGCGCTGCTGTCGATGAGCGTCGCCAACAATGTCGTCTCGGCCTCGCTGCCGCGCTTCTCGCTGGCTGGCTTCATGCGGCGTGGTGCCGTGCGCCGCGAGGCCCGCGCGCAGGTCGCGCGGCTCGACGCGCGCATTTCACATCTTGGCCAGAAGCTGGCGACACTGTCGGGCGGCAACCAGCAGAAAATCATCCTCGGGCGCAGCCTCGTCACAAACCCGCGCGTGCTGGTGCTGCACGAGCCGACGCGCGGCGTCGATGTCGGCGCCAAGGCCGAGATCTACGCCATATTGCGCGGCATCGCCGCCGAGGGCGTCGCGGTGGTGATGATCTCGTCGGAGATCCCCGAGTTGATCATGAACGCCGAACGCGTTCTGGTGCTGCGCAATGGTGGCATATCGGGCGAGCTGACCGGAGCCGGTATCAACGAGGAAGCGATCCTGGCCCGCGCCATGGCATCCTGAACGAGGCATTGATGAGCAAGACCGCACCAAGAATTACAATCGTCGGCAGTTTCGCGGTCGGCCTGACCATGCGGGCGCCCAAACTGCCGATCTTCGGCGAGACGATGCTCGGCACCGACTTCGACATGGGCGCCGGCGGCAAGGGCTCCAACCAAGCGGTGGCCACCGCAAGGCTTGGCGCGCGCTCGGCGCTGGTCGCCATCATCGGCACCGACAAGCTGGCCGGCATCGCAACCGACCTCTATGCCGCCGAGGGCGTCAATGCGAGCCTGGTCACGACGACAACCGAACGCGCCACCGGCGTCGGCTTCATCATCCTCAACGACAAGGGTGAGAACTTCATCATCCTCGACATGGGCGCCAACGAGCTGATGGATGCCGCGACCGTCGACGCGGCCGAAGAGCGCATCGCCGGGAGCGATGTCGTCATGACCGTGCTCGAAGTGCCGATCGCCGCCGCCGCCCGCGCCATGCAGCTTGGCCGCAAGCATGGCGCCCGCACCATCCTCAATCCAGCACCGGCACGCCAGCTTCCCGACGCGATCTTCGCCTCCGTCGATTATCTGACCCCCAACGAGAGCGAGCTGCGCATCCTGCTCGGCCTGCCCGCCGACGATCCGCGCTCATCGCGCGAGCTTGCCGGCGAATTGCGCCGCCGTGGCGTGCGCAATGTGGTGGTTACGCTCGGCCGCAGCGGCGCGCTGATCCTGACCGACGATCTCGACATCATGGTACCGGCCGTGCCCGTCGCCGTGGTCGACACCACCGGCGCCGGCGACGCGTTCAACTCCGGCTTCGCGGTGGCGCTGGCCGAAGGTCGCGATATCGTCGATGCGGTCCGCTTCGGCGTCGTCTGCGGCGGCATCGCCTGCACAAGGCTCGGCGTCATTCCCGGCCTGCCCGAACGGGCACAGGCCGACGCGCTCTACGCCGAGGCTATGAAGACAACATGGAAGGAAACGACATGAACCGAAACCGGCTGCTCAACGCCGAACTGTCGCATGCCATCGCCTCGATGGGCCATGGCGACCTGATGATCGTCTGCGATGCGGGGTTTCCGATCCCGTCGAGCGCCTGGCGCATCGACCTCGCCATCTCGCCCGACGTGCCCGATCTCGAAACCGTGCTGGCGCCGATCGCCGCCAATTTGATCGCCGAGCGCATCGGCTATGCCGACACACTGCCGGTGCACAACGCACCGCTGCTGGCCAAGCTGAAACGACTGTTCCCCGACGCCGACTTCGAGACCACGACGCACGAGACCATCCTTGGCGAAATGGCTGCCAAGGCCAAGGTCATCGTGCGCACCGGCGCCTTCGACCCGTGGGGCAACATCCTGCTCTATTCCGGCGTCGACGTGCCGGCATGGTTCTCCAAGCCCGGCGTCGTCGCGCCCGACTACTATGCCAAGAAGCTGAAGGGCTGAGATGGCTCGCATCTTCGACTTCGGCGGCCGCGAGGTCGAGCGCAGCGTGACGGTTGCTGGCCTGCGCGCGCTGAAGGGCAGCGGACGGCGTATCGCCCAGGTGACCGCCGAAACCGCCGAAGAGGCAGCCGCCGCCGAGGCTGCCGGCATCGAGATGGTCGTCTGCCGCGCCGCCAACGTGCCCCGCGTGCGCGAAGGATCGCGCCGCGTCTTCGTCACCGCCGCGCTAGGCTTCGCCGATGCCGTGACATCGGACGAAATCCTGCGAACCGCCTTCTCCGCTATCACGGCGGGTGCCGACGCCGTCATCACCGGGCGCGGTCTCGACACCGTGCGCATGCTCGCCAACGAGCAGATCCCGGTGATGGGCCATCTCGGCTTCGTGCCGCGCAAATCCACCTGGGTCGGCGGCATCAGGGCCGTCGGCAAGACATCAGCCGAAGCGCTCGACTTGTGGGACCGTTTTCGCCGGCTGGAAGACGCTGGTGCCTTTGCCGTCGAATGCGAGATCATCGCGGCTGAGGTGATGGCCGAGATCAACCGCCGCACATCGCTGGTTACCGTGTCACTCGGCTCGGGCGCCGAGGCCGACGTGGTCTTCCTGTTCACCTCGGACATCTGTGGCGAGAGTGCCCGCCTGCCCCGCCATGCGCGAGCCTGGGGTGACCTGGCCGTGCTGCAAAAGGCAGTGAGGGATGCGCGGGTCGAAGCGTTGTCGGGCTTCCGCAACGAGGTCGCGGGCGGCAGCTACCCCGGCAACGCCGAGGTCGCCGGCATCGCTCAGGCAGAGCTTGACGATTTCCGCGAGCGGCTGGAGTCGGAACGGGATTAGATGGCGGCAACGCAAACGGCGGCCCGCGCGTGGCCGGTCCGCCGAGATGTTGAGCGTTTGGGGAACGGAAGACCCGTCTTCGCGCCTAGATGCCGAAGAACTGCTTGCCAACCATGTAGCCCAGCGCCGCTACGACCAGCGGAAACAGTGCCGGCGCGGCCTTGCCTAGAAGGGAGACCTGCTGGTCCTTCGCCGGCGTATGACGTGCATTGCCGAGATTCTTGGTCATTGCTTGCCTCAGGTTCGAAAGACTCATTAGCAAATGCTGATTAACAGCATGGCCGCATTAACGGCCTGATAGGAAATCAACTCTGATCAGATGCAAATTCTAATGATCGGCACATGGACGGCAAAGACGCGCTGCCCTATTTAGCGGCGTTCGAAGCATTGACCGGGGCACGCGGCCATTCGCGCTGCTCGGTAAAACCGCGCCTGAACAACAAGATGGCTCAGGAACCCGATCTAGCAGGTGAACGCCAGCTCCACAGCCGGTGTGTTCGTCCGTCGCCTCGCCCGAGCTTCGTGTTGATAGGCGCGCGGCATGCCCGCGGCGTAGGCAGGCCGCATCCCGTCGAAAAATTCGCAAACCAATGTCGGACTGGTTACACCTCGTTCGTCCTTGGGGTATCGAACAGGCATTCATGAAAGGATCCAGCATATGCCCGGCACCGTACGTTTGCACCGCGTTCTGACGACCAGCCCGGAAAAGGTCTATCGCGCCTTCGTCGAAGCGGACGCGCTGGCCAAGTGGCTTCCGCCAAACGGCTTCACCTGCACGGTCCATAATTTCGAGGCAAAGGTCGGAGGCACATTCAAGATGTCGTTCCGCAATTTCACCACCGGCGACAGCCACGCCTTCGGCGGCGAATACCTTGAACTCGTTCCGGGCGAGCGCCTGCTCTACACCGACAGATTCGACGATCCCAACCTGCCCGGCGAGATACGGGTGACCGTGGTCTTGAAAAAAGTGTCGGTCGGCACTGAAATCGACATCACCCAGGCCGGCATTCCGGACGTCATTCCGGTCGAGGCCTGCTATCTCGGCTGGCAGGAGTCGCTCAGAAATCTGGCAAAGCTCGTCGAGCCCGAGATCAATCAGTAGGCTGCGGATGGCCGGGAGAACGGCCGTTTCTGGCCTGCCGAAGCCTGAAACTTGGACTGTGGCGGGAACTGCCCTTTGTCGCTAGCAATTCATCATTGCGGCACCCCTGTGCCTGGACGTGTCGATGAAGAATGCAGCGGAGGTTGAAAAAGCATGACTCTGACCAACCGAGACATCGTCGAGTTGACGGCGTGGCGGCGCCAGCTGCACCAGTATCCGGAAATCTCGAATGAAGAGGAGAAGACGGCAAAGGAGGTCGTCGCCTTCCTCGCCGATACGGGGCCGGACAAGGTGCTGACACAGCTCGGCGGGCACGGCGTCGCGGTCACATATGACAGCGGCAAAGCAGGGCCGACGGTGCTGTTCCGTTCGGAACTCGATGCCTTGCCTATCGAAGAACTTTCAGGCGTGCCGCATGCGTCGCGCGTGCCGGGCAAGTCGCATATGTGCGGCCATGACGGACACACCGCCATCCTGGCATCCCTCGGCCGGCAGTTGGGGCGCGAGCGGCCTGCAAGTGGCCGCGTCGTGCTGATGTTCCAGCCGGCGGAGGAAACCGGCAATGGCGCAGCCGGCGTCGTTGCCGATCCCCGCTTCGGCGAGATCGCGCCGGATTTCGCTTTCTCGCTGCACAACCTGCCTGGCGTGCCGTTCGGCGAGGTGCGGCTCAAGCCCGGCGTGGTCAACTGTGCGTCACGCGGCATGCGCATCGTGCTGGAGGGCAAGACCGCCCATTCATCCATGCCGGAGACCGGCACCTCGCCGATGCTGGCGATCAGTGAGCTGATGCCGGCGCTGCCGGCGCTCGGGCGCGGAACCTTCGCCGACGACGACTTCTCCATGCTGACCGTCACCCATGCCGCGATGGGCGAAGCCGTGTTCGGCATCGCGCCTGCTCATGCGCAGGTGTGGGCAACGCTGCGCACCCGGCGTGACGAGCGCATGGCGAACCTTTGTGCTGCTGCCGAGGCACTGGTCGCCAGGATCGCCGGCGAGCATCGCCTTACCGCCCGCTGGGACTATCACGAGATCTTCGTCGCCAGCGTCAACGCGCCGGACGCGGTGGAGCATCTGCGGCGCGCGCTCGATGAAGAGGGCGTATCGCACGGCGAAGAGGCCCTGCCGATGCGCGCCTCGGAAGATTTCGGCCTGTTCGGCCATAGTGCCAAGTCGGCGATGTTCTTCCTCGGTGCGGGCGAGCGGCACCCCGCCTTGCACAATCCCGACTATGACTTTCCCGACGACCTGATCCCGATCGGGTCGAGGATCTTCATGCGCACAGCACGCAATCTCCTGGGCTGACCTCCGCCAACTCCAACGCCGAAAGGAACATGCAATGCCAAAGATACCGAAGAACACGATTTGCCTTTGGTTCGACAAGGACGCCGAGGCTGCGGCGCGCTTCTACGCAGAGACCTTTCCCGACACCAGCGTGGGCGCCGTTCACCGTGCGCCGAGCGATTTTCCGTCCGGCATGAAAGGCGACGTGTTGACGGTCGAATTTACCGTCGCCGGCATTCCCTGCATCGGATTGAACGGCGGCTCCACATTCAAGCAGAACGAGGCCTTCTCGTTCCAGATCGCCACCGACGATCAGCAGGAAACCGACCGCTACTGGAATGCCATCGTCGGCAATGGCGGCCAGGAGAGCGTGTGCGGCTGGTGCAAGGACAAATGGGGCGTGTCCTGGCAAATCACGCCGCGCACGCTGACCGAGGCCATGGCGGCCGGCGGCGAGGAAGCCAAACGCGCCTTTGATGCGATGATGGAGATGACGAAGATCGACGTCGCGGCGATCGACGCAGCCCGGCGCGGCTGACCTCGATCGCGGCTGAGTTGCTATCTGACCTTGATGACGACCTTGCCCTTGGCGCGTCCTGTTTCGACATAGGCCAGCGCCTCATTGGTCGCCTCGAAGGGAAATATCCGGTCGACGACCGGGCGGATCGCGCCGGATTCGATGAGCGATGCGATCTTACTCAGCTGCTCGCCCTGCGCCCACATGAAAAGGAACGAGAACGTCACGCCACGGCGCTTGGCTTTCGCTCGAATACCGCGGCTCAGCAGGCGAAGCACCAGCCTCAGCACCACGTTCAGTCCCTTTTCCCTGGCAAATTCCGGATCCGGTGGGCCGGAGATGGAGATGAGCTTGCCACCCGGTTTCAGCACATTCAGTGATTTTTCAAGTGTCTTGGCGTCTTGGCTGTTCAAGACGACGTCGTAGCCCGAAAGGACTTTCTCGAAATCGTCTTTCCTGTAGTCGACGACGATATCGGCGCCGAGCCCCTTGACCAGACCGGCACTCGCCGCGCTGGCGGTGGTCGCAATGGTCGCGCCGAGATGCTTTGCCAGTTGGATGGCGAATGTCCCCACGCCGCCGGAACCGGCTTGAATGAAGACCTTCTGTCCCTTCTTCAGCTTGGCCCTTTCGACGAGCGCCTGCCAGGCGGTCAGGCCGACCAGCGGGATCGAGGCCGCCTCCTCCATGCTGAGGTTCCCGGGTTTCAGGGCCACGTCGGCTTCATCCATGGCTATGAACTCGGCGAACGTCCCGATCCGGCCATCGCGCGGCCGCGCATAGACGTCGTCGCCGAGTTTGAATTTGCGGACTTTCGATCCCACGCGCACAACCCTCCCGGCCACGTCGTGACCCAGGATAAAGGGCCGGCGATAGGGCAGGATCAGCTTGAACTCTCCGGTTTTGACCTTGGAATCGAGCAGGTTCACCGCCGCTGCGTGGACCTCGACCAGGACATCGCTGTCCCCGAGTTTCGGCTCCGGCATTTCGGCTAGCCGCAGAGTGCCGTTCTTGCTGTACTTGTCGACGACGAATGCCTTCATGGCAGTGACTTTCTGAGAGTGATTTTGGTGTGTCGCATGTGCGTGAAATCCTCTGCTCGCTGCGTTCAAACGGGCAGGCGGAATTGGTTCCGCAGGCTCTTGTCGAATATCCCCGCGGGAGCAAAGCGACGCAGCAGGCTGACCTGGCGCGCAGCCTTGCCGGCGGTGTAGCGCCGTTGCGGACGGGCATCGGTCGCTGCCTTGACGACCACTTGCGCCACCACTTCCGGTCGGTCGGCGACAGGCATCACGTCGCGAAGCAGCGCTTCCAGCGTAGCGCGGGCTTGATCGTATTCCTGCAACGGCGAATCCGGCTGGATCCCGTTCTGGTCGAAGACAGTACGAACGAATGCCGGCTCGATGACCGAAACGCGGATATTGAAGGCGCGAACCTCGTGGTCGAGCGATTCCGAATAGCCCTCGAGCGCGTGCTTGACCGCCGAATAATGCGCTGAATACGGCGCCGGCACCAGTCCCAGCACAGAGCCGATATTGATGATGCGTCCCTCGCCACGCTGCCGCATCGACGGCAGCACCGCATTGGTCATGCGGATGACGCCGAACAGATTGACGTCGAACAGGGCCTGCACCTGGGCAATCGAGAATTCCTCGGCGCCTCCAAGCTGGCCAACGCCGGCATTGTTGACCAAGAGGTCGATCCGGCCGGTCTGCGAGAGCACCGTCGAAACGAGTGCGGCAACGGCCTCACTGTCGGTCACGTCGCAGATCAGCATGGTCACCCCGTCCGGATCGTTGCCGGCCTTGCGCCGGCTGGTTCCGAAGACGGTGAACCCGGCCCGCGCAAGGGCTTCGGCACTGGCGCGGCCGATGCCCGAAGAGGCCCCGGTCACAACGGCGGTTTTTCCGGCATTCGTTTTCATTTCGTGCTCCAAACTCATGGGGGGCTAGCTTTTTTTCATCCGTTAAATTACAGTCGTAATATCAGATTATGACCATAATGCAATAGCAGAAAGGAATAGCAGCCATGCGCTACGAAAAGGGCAGGAAGGACGCCTCGCGCGGCCGGATCCTGGAGGTCGCCGCGGAACGCTTTCGGAAAAACGGCATAGCGGCGTCCGGACTGGCAACCATCATGGGCGACGCCGGGCTGACGAACGGGGCTTTCTATCCCCACTTTCAATCAAAGGCGGCGCTTGTCCGTGAAACGGTCGCTGCAGCTCTCGAGGATCAGTCCGACGAGATACGGCAAGCATTGGCCTCCGGCGGCTTGGCAATGGCCATAGACACATATCTGTCGGCGGCGCATCGGGATAACCCCGGGAAGGGCTGCGCCTCTGCCGCCTTGCTGGCGGAAATCGCCCGTGAGCCACCCGAAACGCGTCAGCTTTATACCGAGCGTTTGCTGACCCAGGTGCACCAGGTGTCGGTAGAGCTGCCGCCGCAAACTCCTGATCCGGAGGGCGTTGCGTTCGCTATCTTTGCGACCCTCATTGGCACGCTTCAGCTGGCCCGTGCCGTGGAGGGAACGGAATTGTCGGATCGTATCCTTGCGGCAGGGAAAGCTGCGGCGCGCGCGCTGATCGAGCAGAGTTAGGGGATGTCACGCGTGGGCACGTCAAAGTTATTCTCATGCGGTGTGACGCCCAGCCCCGCATCGGCCCCTTGGCAGGAACAGCACCGCCCGTATGATGGTCAGATGCGCGCCCGCTCTTCAGTGCCCGGTGCCGCGACCGAAGGACCTGGCGTCCTTGGCCAGCACCAGTTCGGCATCGTCGGTAACATAGCTGACATAGCGATAGTCGCGGATGAAGCTGATCTGACCTTCCCGCCACTCCAGCCACATGAAATGATGCGGTTTCTGGTCGGCATGGCTTTCGAACACAGCGATCACCTCGCGGCCGTCGAGCCAGGCCGGCGTCAGCCACACGCGGTCGCTTTTGGCGTAGATCGTGAAGAACATGCCGACCTCCGCCGCACCCGAGCGCGGCGCATGCAGGGACTGATGAAGCCTGACGTCGTCGGCAAGCAGGGCGCGCAAGCCGTCCCAATCCCGCTGGTTGAACAGGGTCGCATAACGGACCACGGCGGCCGACGCGATACGCGCATCGGGAGCCGAACTGGCCTGCGCACTGACTTCCCTAAGCCGGGCGCGGCCGCGCGCCAAGTGCCCTTTCACCGCATCGACGGTGATGCCGAGCAAAGCAGCGATCTCGGCCAGCGGCTCGTCGAGCACATCTCTGAGGATGACGACGCTGCGCTGGAGCAGCGGAAGCTCCGCGAAGCGCGACACTGCGGTCTGTATAGCTTGCCTGCGCATCAGCATCTCCACCGGGTCGGCTTTGGTGTCGTCGGCAATTTCAAGCGCCGCCTCGATAGGCTCCGCCGCGCGGATCGCGCGGCTGCGCAGCAGGTCCAGCGCACGGTTGTGGGCGACGCGGAACAGCCAGGGCCTGAGCTGCGGCACCTCGCCCAGCTCATTCAGCGCAACGAAGGCCCGCGCAAACGTGTCCTGCACGACATCCTCCCCGTCGATGACCGAGCCCATCAGGCGCGCGCAATAGCGGTGCAGCTCTGGCCGCATCGCGGCGGCAAGGGCAAGCAGCCCTTCCCGTCGGTCGCGGTCCACGGCAGGATCTCGTTCGCTCAAGCCGCAGCCCCCTCCATCACGGTTACGCCCGCGTCGCCATTGAGGCCGAAGACGATGCCCTCCGCATATTGCGGGTCTTCCAGCACGGAAACCACCCTGTCGCCGAAGGTCCGGGGCGGCATCGGCGCACCGAAGCGGGTGACGAATTGTTCGGGCGTGATGCCCATGGATCCGGAATAGGCGCCGGCCGCCGCATCGCCTGTTCCGGTGCCGAGGATCATCTGCCGCGGCACGATCGCCTGAAAGCGGATGCCGAGCTTCTTCTCCTGCGAAACGCCGTTGGCGTACTTCGCCATGAACCACAGCATGCGCTTGGCGCCGCCATAGCCGCCCGACAACTGCGACCCGGTGACGGCGGCACCGCTCGATCCCACCAGAACACGGCTGCCCGGCTTGAGCGGCAGGTTGAGCGCCGCCTGCAGCCAGTATAGCCCGGCCTTGACGTCGGTTTCCCAGGCGATTGAAAAATCTTCCCAGCTCAGTTGGTCCAACCGGCCCATCCGGGGCGTGGCACCAGCATTCAGAACCACGACGTCAGGACGAACCTCGCTAAGAATGCGATAGGCCGCGCCCTCCTCCGCAACGTCGGCGCGGATAGTGGCGACCCCAAGCCGCGCACCGACCGCATCCAGCGCCTCGACGCCACGGGCAACGACGGTCACGCTGGCGCCCTGTTCGACCAGCGCCTCGACCAATCCGAGGCCAAGCCCACGGCTGCCACCGGTGACCACGATTTTTTTATTCCTGAGGCTCATCGACCCTGCTCCTTAGCTTCACTGTAGCTAAGACGTTTGAGGGTCGGAAAAAGAGCCAAGGTCCGGCGAGGCGCGCTGTCGCGGCGACGATCCGCGACATGCCGGCAATGTTGGCGATAGGGCGGAAGAAGCATGATGCCGCGCCGCGTGGGCAGTGGAGCGATTAGGGGCTGCATTGCATTAAATGTGAAGCCCAATTGCGCTCATGTCACCCCCAGCCAAACAGCCGCGCCAGCCGCTTCTTGAGCGGTCGCAGGGACAGGCGCCGACGCCGGGAGAATCCCGCAATCCTCTGCCGCACCGCATGCATGGCATCGGCGTGGATGGCATCGACGCTCATGGTACCGTTGCCGAGTAAAAGGTCGGGGCCCGAGACCGGGCGCATGATGCCACGCAGAGCCCGCTCGTGCATCTCGGCGTAGCGGCTGTAATCCACCCCCGCGTCCCAGCCAGGCGGCCGCGTCAGAACGGACGGGTTATTATTGATTTCGAAGGTCTGGACCTGGCCGTCGACGATGCCGTAATCGATGCGCCCATAGTCGATGCCGGCCAGTGCGAAGACATGCCCGATCTGATCGGCATGCGGATTGTCGTCCACGTAGGCGCGGCTTTCGGCCCTGTCGGCCTCGGTGAAGCGGGTGCTCGGAAACTTGATGTACCAGTTCTCATTGATGAAGCAGTGCTGCGGATAGACGGTTGGACCGACCTTGTAAGCCGAGTATTTGCGGAACCGCCCATCGGCCGAGGGAGCCGCGCCATATTCGACGATCATCAGGTCCGGGTCTTGACGGACATGGCCCGGCAGACGGGCAATCGCTGCTTCCAGCGCATCCGTGCCGTCGATCAGCCCGGTCAGCGGCGGCTCATGCTGGCTTTCCCAGCGCACGAAAACCGGAAAGCGGCGTACCGACTTGCGCTCACCCAGCCGATGCACATCGAAATGGTTGAGGCCCGCGGCCTCCAGGCGTTTCAGCAAGTCAAAGCGGCGTGGCACGATTGCCGGATCGTTGAGCAGCAACAGGCCTGGATTGAGCGAGGCGATGCGCTCATGGAGGGCGACCGCCGCCTGCAATTGCGCCGGCGCCAGCCTTTCAAAATCCGTAAAGATGAAGGTGCCGGGAGCGAGGGGGCCGAGCCTCGCGGCCAGCTCGTAGGGAATGATCCGGACAAGATCACCAAGCCCATGCTGGTAATAGCCAAGCAGTACGCCCATCGTGTAAGCGTGTTGGCGCGTGCAGAAATAGTAGATCGGCCCCTGATTGTTGGTCATGGCCGGGTGTCGATATCCTGGCATGCACGACACACGACTGTCTTAGCTGACAAGATTGGACTTTCCGCAAGGCAATGCATACCGAATCCCCCTCCAATGCTCTGTTCAAATCCGGCCGGCATCCCTGGCAAGGGATTCGCGCCGGTGCTTTCGCAGGTGCCGCGGACACCTATGCTATCCACGATGAAATGCGACGGCGCGCTCCGGTCTGGCAGGCGCCGTGGGGCGATGTCTATCTCACCGGCTACGATCTCGTTTCGGGCAGCCTCGCCAATCGCAAGCTTTCGCACGTGCCGCCGGCCGATGTAATGGCGGATTCGGATTCCGCGATCCGCGACTGGCTGATCTATCAGGAGGGCAGCGCTCACGCCGCCCTGCGCCAGGCCCTGCAGCAGCCCTTTGTCGGCAAGGGCATGCCGGCTTTGCGTCTCATTGTAGCTGAAACGATCGAAGACCTCATGGGCGATTCCGGCTTGTCCGGGACGACCGAAGTCGTGGCCGCCTTCACGCGCGCCGTGCCCGAACGTGTCATCTGCCGCCTGCTTGGCGTACCGGACCAGGACATGCCGATGGTCCGGGCATGGTCGGGTTCGATCCGCGCCCTTCTCGATACTGGTTTCGATGATGCGTTCGGCGGCGCCAACTCCGCCGACGAGATGTCCTGCTACTTCGTCGAGCATCTGCGCCATCTGCTTGCCGCTGGGCGAATGCCGCCGCTGCTGACCGGGCTGGCCGGCCTCGTCGATGCGTTGGGGCTGACGGCTGCCGGTCGCAACATCGCCTTCCTGGCCTTCGCCGGCCACGAG
Source organism: Mesorhizobium sp. M7A.F.Ca.CA.001.04.2.1 (assembly GCF_003998485.1). Classification (NCBI taxonomy): domain Bacteria; kingdom Pseudomonadati; phylum Pseudomonadota; class Alphaproteobacteria; order Hyphomicrobiales; family Phyllobacteriaceae; genus Mesorhizobium; species Mesorhizobium sp. M7A.F.Ca.CA.001.04.2.1. The sequence goes on along the minus strand of NZ_RZQT01000082.1, from coordinate 7,386 downwards.
ACCACGGTGCACCTCATCGGCAACATGCTGTTCCATCTTGCTCACCAGCCCGCCCAGTGGGCGGCCCTGCGGGCCGACCGCCGGCTTGCTGCCAGTGCCGTTGCCGAAACTCTGCGGCTGGAAAGCCCGGTGCAGAAGATCTGCCGCTGGCCGCTCGAGCCTGTAATCATCGGCGGCCAGGAAATCGAAAAGAACCGGCTGATGGTGCTGCTTGTCGGCGCTGCCAACCGCGACCCGGCCCAGTTTGCCGACGCATCGCGTTTCGACCTCGGCCGGGCCGGCAGGCAGAACCTGGCCTTCGGCCGGGGCGCGCATGTCTGCATCGGCAGGGCGCTGGCCGAAATGGAAGGTGTCGCGGTGCTGGAAGCCGCACTCACCCACTGGAGAACCATCGAGCCTGTTGCTGCACGTTGGATGGACAATTCCTCGATCCGCGGCCTGGATGCGCTGGCGTTGCGGCTGACAGCCTGACCGGATGGTCGCTTGTCCGGTTTTCATGCCTTTGCGCGACCCATTTCCGCGACACGGGATGCCGCATCATCCTAAGCGTCCTCCTTGTCCGCCCCGAGCGCCGCGAGAAGCGCTGCGTCCGATCGAGTGAGCAGAACCGGCGCCTTCATTCCGGCAATGCTCGTGCCGCCCTTCATGCGGTGGCGCTTCAGCCTGCCATAGAGGTCGTCCACGCCGGTCGTCCGCAGCGGCCCCAACTGGCCGATGCGGCGGGCATACTCATATTGCGGGTTGGCCTTGAGCGCATGGTCGAGGCCACCGCCAAGCACCTCAACGGCCGGCCCCGGACCGGTCTCGACGAAAAGCCGGTAGTGCGGGTGCGGCGTCGCGACCGCCACCAGCAGCGAATAGGTACGATGATCGAGACCGGCCTCGGCCAGCGACCGCACGACAAAGGCTTCCGTGAGCTTTTCGCCACAGAGATCGGACACCATGCCGATACGCCCGCTGAAACGCAGGCGCGGCGTGTCGCCGGTGAACCCGGTGACTTCGACCATGTCTTGCGTATCGTAGCGATAGAGGCCGGAGCCGGTGGTCACGATAAGCCGGTAGGTCAGGCCTGCCTCCAACTGCCACGCGAAATAGTTGGCACCGCTGTCATCGACAAATTCAAAAAACCCGCTTTGCGATGCCAGGATGCACCCGGACCCGTCGCCATAGGGAAATGAAACGGCAGCTTCGGTAGACATCAGCCCTTTGGACTGGATGAAGACATGCCGAAATTGCGCCTGCAATGCGGCGGCAAAGCCATTGCTGGAAGCGTCTGTCCAGCAGCTGATCGTGTCGAGGCGAGGCCAGATCGCCGACAGCTGCGAACTTCCAAGCGCGCCCTCCAGCGCAGCAATGCGGCGGCGCACCACGTCCGCCGGCCGCACGGCGCCCAGCCTGTCCGCGAGCTCCGGCAACAGGCTCTCGGCATCGCGCTGCATCGCGCGCAGGATTTCGGTGAGATAGGTCGGGCTCCAGACCCAGATCAGGCTCAGATCCTCGGCCGCCAGCAGGTGCAGGCAGGTCTGCCTTTGCCACTCGGCGAAATCGCTGAGCAGCCTCAAATCCATCGGCACCGCCGAAACTTGGATCAGGCTATCGCGCAAGGCGCCGAAATAAGCAAAAGGAACGGGACTGCCCAACCTGCGCGCACCGACGCGCTCGCTTGCGCCGCGGCCTACCGGGCTTAGCGCGAAATAGCTGTGCCCTTGCGCAACGCCCGGCCGGCGCCGTATCAGTTCCGACATCCAAGGATAGAGACAATCGGTGTAGGCCTGCAGGCCCGTGTCGGTATAAGGGATGTATTTCGCGCCACCGGAACTGCCGCCGGTTTGCTCGATAAACCGGACCGGCTCGGCAGTCAGCACATTTTCCTCTCCGGCGACGACACGATTGATGTATGGCGACAAGGCCTCGTAGCCGCGGATCGGCACGAGATCGCGAAAGGACTCGGCCGAAGCGACGTTGGCGAAGTTGTGGTCACCACCAAACACAGTCGCAGGATTGGCTTCTAGGAGCCGCCGCAAGAGGGAGCGCTGCGTGGCCTCAAGTTGATCGAGCCGCGCCCGAAAACCGGCATCCCCGGCAGCGGTCGCGCCGGCAATCCGTGCCCAGGCTTCAGCGCCCATCTTGCAGCCCTTCGGCGAAACTCGCGGCGGCGTAGCGCTTCAGATTGCCGAGTTCGAATTCCGCGAGGCAGGCAAGTTCGACACCTCGGAAGTAGAAGGGATTGGCCCGGAGAAAGAAGGCGGCAAAACGGTTGCGGAATGCTGTTTCCTCGACGTCCGCCCACTGTTCCCGCAAGTGGCCTTGCGACAGGCCGAAGTCTATCAGTCCGGTCGACGGCTCGAAGTAGCTGTTGTAGCGGGCGACCGCTATCGCGTCGCGGATTGCAACAAGCCTGGTCGAACGCCGCCCATCAATAGCTGGAACGAACTCGCGGAAGAAATTGGGCAGGATGCGGAATGTACGGTGGCCCTTGATGATGGGGAACCAGAACAACCGGCCCGCCACCGCGGCCTTGGCGGCGCCGGCCGCGCGAAAGAAACCGCGTAGCAACACGGGGTCGCCCCAACGCGCGGAATGGAGGACGGTATCGCCGGAGAAGAGATAGTGGACAGTCTCGCCGCCCACGGTCAGTGGCCTGACAAGATAAGTCGAAAAGCCGATAATCTCCCGGTCGCACCGGATGATCACGACAGCATCCTTTTCGGCGAGATCGCGTTCGAAAACATTGCGATCGACTGCCTCGTAGTAGGTCTCATACAAGGCAAACATCCGGTCGCGCTCGGCAGGCGTCAGTTCCCGCACCGGCGTGATTGTCGAGCCAATGGAACCGATCTCATCCGCAGTACTTTGCACGCAATCTTGCCGCCCATGTCAGACCCCAACAAATCGAATATCAGTCATGGGCTCGATAATTCAACCCGCACCAACCCGAATCTTTATGAGCATTTGTCTCGGCATTGCGGGCAATGGACCTTGCGAGTTCGCCGTCTCACCCGACACTGTCGGTCAAAGCGGCCGCATTCGGCCGCCATGGCATAGTGCGTTGGACAGCGGTCGGCGATCACACTGCCGGTCGCCCGCGAATTGTTCGACCGCTACTCTCGGCTTTGGTCAGCTATCTTCATAGGAAGTCCAAAGCTGCCTGTCCGCTTTCGGCCTAAAATGCGATGCCCGATATTGGACGCAGCAAGGTTAGAGGCTGCCGGCGATGAAAGCGCTGCCGGTGCATGCAGCGGCATCCCAGCCGGATATGTTCAGAAGTCGAGAGCGACCATCATGCCGCGGACTTCGGCCATTTCCAGCAGCAGGTCTTGGAGTCTTTCGTCCAGTGCGGCACCGGTCAGCGCCAGAAGCTCGGTGACGCTCTCTCTCATCGATATGACGGCGGCGCCTGTCTTATCGGCGAGCAGCCGTCCGATGGCAGCTCGGATCAGGTCGTCCTGATCAGACATTGCTTCACCTCCCAACGCTTTCCATGCCTCACCGCCGCTTTCGACAACAGGGCGTGATTTCCCATACCGTATGATTTTTGGTGCGACATCGGGCAGCTTTGCTCATGCCAGCAGATCGTCTCGATGAGCCCGCCAGTCGTTCAACACCGACAATGAGGGCAGCAGCGAAAAATGGCCGGGCTGGACCGTTTCAACCGCTGCAAGCAGTGCCAGCGGCACTTCGTGCCGATAAAGCCCAATGCACACGCCCCCTTTGGCCGTTGCCGGCAATTCCGTGACGGTGTCGAAAATCGAAAACGTACCCGTTGGCTCTTCCACGATTTCGAAACGCCCCACCCCAAACCTCCCTCTGCACAAAAGTAGCGACCAACGCGGACATCCCCCTAGTGGTTCCCTAGGCCGGCAGTTTTTTTCGCGCCTTGGTTGTAGCGCATGCCGACAGGACAGTCATGCCCGCAGGGCGCGCAGTTAAAAATCGCTACGCACATTTTAAATCTTGACGCGTGTCAATTTATTATGAAACATGCGAAAACGTCGGCATGGGCGTGTACGACGTGTCGCCCAGCTTGGTGGCGCTGTGCACCTCGCAACATTCGACGGCAAGAACCTTCGAGACGGCCGAGGCGCTAATAGCGTCACCCGACATCGACGCGGTGTTCGTGCTGTCATCCGACGACACCCACAGCCGCTTCGTGCACGCGGCGATTGCCGCCAACAAGCACATCCTGCTGGAAAAGCCCGCCTGTCTGACGGTGCGCGAGATCGACGATCTGCTGGCGCTGATGCCGGACTACGACAAGACCCTGTTCGTTGGCTATATGCGCCGCTACGCGCCGGCATATCTGGCCGCCAGGGACGAGCTGCCGGCCTTCGCCGACATCACCCATGTCCGCATCTTCGACCTGATCTCGGAGGGCCGGCATTTCCTCAAGAAGAGCCAGAACGTCCTCTATCCCAACGACATAGACCCGGCCCTGCTGGCGCGTGGCGCCAAGGAGCGCGACGCGCTGATCCGCGAAATCGTCGGTGCCGACGCGCCGGCCGACCTGGTGCGCGCCTATCGCGGGCTGACGGCGCTTTCCTCGCACCACATTTCAGCGATGCGCGGGCTGATCGGCGAGCCGGCGCGCGTGCTGGCCGCGCACCGCACCAATGGCGGCGCCAACACATCGGTCACCTTCGACTACGGCCATTTCGCTTGTCTCTACGACGCGGTGGTCGACGATCTCGGCCTGTTCGACGCAATGATCGAGGTGCGCTCCAACACCAGGCGCGTGCGCATCATCTACGACACGCCCTACATCCGCAGCCTGCCGACGCGGCTGGAGGTCACCGATGCCGGCCCGCTCGGCCCGGTGACGAAAGCCTTCGGCCCTCTCTACGGCGATGCTTTCTCGAATGAACTCGAGATTTTCCACCGCCACATCGCCGAAGGAACAAAGCCGCTGACCGACCTCGCCGATTCCCGCCGCGACCTGGCGCTGATGGCCGAAATCATCGAGCGTATGAAGGAGAGCGGCCAGCGTTGAGGCGCTCCCTACTGCCCTACTGCCCTACTGCCTTATTTCCCGCAGTGATGATCGTTGATCTTGTTCAATGCATTCGCGTCGGGTCCAACGCGATGGTAGGAGCACGCGCCAGCCGCCGTCGTCACCAACTGCTGATCGTAGTAGTGCGGGCCGCCGAACAGGATATCGATGAGATCGCCTTCGGCGGGAACGTAGCGTTCGGAGTGGACCCGGCGGTCGTAATGCCGGTCGCCAGCCAAGGCCGGGGCGCAAAGACTCGCGCCCGTAGCAACCGCGAGAGCTAGGATCGCAACGCATTTCGTGGTCATCGGCACACCCTTCTGGCCATTCCGGAATCGCACCATACATCCAAAACCGCCAGCCGGACAAAAGTTCCGAGAAGACCGCGATAGGCTCTTGCCGAAGCCTGCGGCCTCGCTCATCCATGGTGCGTGGAAATGTGGGATCCGTGATGACCGACGCCAGCCTTCACCTCCTCGAAGCGACGATCGACCAACTGCGCCGCGCGCTCGATCACGGCACCGTCACCAGCGTCGAACTGGTCGGGGCGTATCTCAGGCGCATCGCGCATTTCGACCGGCACGGCATCAGCCTCAATGCCGTCCCAGTGCTCAACCCTGACATGTTTGAGCAGGCGGCGGCCTCCGACCAGCGGCGCCGCAACGGCGCCGTGCTCGGACCGCTCGACGGCATCCCCTACACCGCCAAGGACAGCTACAAGGTTGCAGGCCTGACGGTGGCCGCCGGCTCGCCGGCCTTCGAGCATCTCATTGCCAATGAGGATGCCTTCACCATAGCCCGGCTGCGCGCCGGCGGTGCGGTGCTGATCGGGCTGACCAACATGCCGCCAATGGCCAATGGCGGCATGCAGCGCGGCGTCTATGGCCGCGCCGAAAGTCCGTACAATGGCGATTATCTCACCGCCGCCTTCGCATCGGGTTCGTCCAATGGCTCCGGCACGGCGACAGCGGCCAGCTTCTGCGCCTTCGGGCTTGGCGAGGAAACCTGGTCGTCCGGCCGCGCGCCGGCCACCAACAATGCGCTGGTCGCCTATACGCCGTCGCGCGGCGTCATTTCTGTGCGCGGCAACTGGCCCCTGGTGCCGACCATGGATGTCGTCGTGCCGCATACGCGCAGCGTGCCCGACATGCTCGAACTGCTCGATGTGATCGTCGCCGACGATCCCGAGGCGCGAGGCGATTTCTGGCGCGCGCAGCCTTGGGTCAAGCTGCCGAAAAGCTCCGATGTGCGGCCGCCCCGTTATACCGATCTCGCACTGGCGGGGTCGTTGAAAGGCAAGCGCCTGGGCGTGCCCAGAATGTATATCGGCCGCGACAGCGAGGCCGATGCGCCGATCGAAACCCGCGCCTCGGTGCTTGCCCTGTGGGAGCAGGCAGCGGCCGATCTCGCGCGGCTTGGCGCCGAGGTGGTCGAGGTCGATTTTCCCGTCGTCTCCAACTACGAACGCGACCGCCCCGGTGCGCGCACCATGGTCGAGCGCGGGCTGGTGCCGCAGGACTTCGCCGAGCGCGAACTCTGGGATCTCAGCATCTGGGGCTGGGACGACTTTTTGCGCGCCAATGCCGACCCGGCCGTGCCCGATCTCGTCTCCGTCGACGGCCCAAAGATCTTCCCGCAGCCGCCGGGCACGCTGCCCGACCGCTATGAGGGCGGCTTCGATCTGAGAGAATATGTGGAACGGGCGCGGTCCGGCGTCACGCCGTTCGCAGACATTCCAACGCTGGAAGACGGACTGAAGGGCCTCGAAGCAACAAGGCGGATCGATTTCGAGGTCTGGCTGGACGGCCAAGACATCGACGCCGTGGTGCTGCCCGCCGCCGCCGATGTCGGACCGGCCGATGCAGACATCGACGAGGCATCTGCCGCCCTTGCCTGGCGCAATGGCACCTGGGTCGCCAACGGCAATCTGGTCTGGCGCCATTTCGGCATCCCGACCGTCACCGTGCCCATGGGAACCATGGCCGATATCGGCATGCCGGTCGGCCTGACCTTCGCCGGTAAGGCCTATGACGACGAAAGGCTGCTGCGCATGGCCGGCGACTACGAACTGTCGACCCGGCGCCGCACCCTGCCCCCACGCACGCCGGAACTGACTGAAGATGTATTTTCCCGCCGGCCCACGCAAACCGGTAACGGCAAGGCACCTCCGCTCGTCATCGCGCTTGCCGCCGAGACGCGCACGACCGGCGATCAGGACGAGATCACCATCACCCTCGACCTGCCGATCGACGCCGAGGCGGAAAACGCCAGCGTCAAGGTGCATGTCAACGGCGAGCCTGTCGCCATGCAGCGAAGCGGAGCGCGCTGCTGTGGACAGGCATTGGTTCCGGCCGCAGAGCACCAGCGGTTCCACAGCGTCTGGCGTGGCTCGTATGGCT